>PXAS01000315.1 GCA_003565815.1 PVC group bacterium | reverse complement strand
GGGAAAAAGGGGAAACGGACGAGATGACTCTCTTGCGCCTCGCCTGCGGCAATCGCGTGGACGTCCCGCCCGAATTCATGAGCGGCCTGGCGGAGCGCCCCAAAGGGGAATTGCTCACCATCCTCGGCATTATTGACGGTTGCCAATCCTCCCGCGGGGATGCCGCCATGCGTCTGGCCGATCACGAGGACCCCGACGTGCGCGGCGGCGCCATTCGTTTGCTGGCCCGGCACGGACTCAGATCCAGCGGTTCCGAAGGCACGAAAATGGAAACCACTCTGGCCAAGGCCCTCCGCGAGGGCGACACCCCCTTTCGCCTCATGGTCATCGACGCCATTCAGGTGCCCCGCCAGGATCGCCACGCCGGCATGGGCGAGGATCCATTCGCTTCGATGTTCCGTCACTTCAACCCGGCCTCCGGCACGGCCACCCCGGAAGAAACCGACGCGGCCCTGGACGATCTCCTCGGCGCCTTCACCACCGAAACGCCCGCGGCCCAACCCGACCCGGCGCCCGCGGCCCCCGGCGACGCTTTGGAAGATCTTTTCGATGCCTTTGCCGCCCCCGAGACCGCCACGGAAGTCGCCACGACCTCCACGGATCGCCTCACCGTGGAAAACGTCCTTGCGGAAATTTTCGAAAGCACCGACGATGAAGACCTCAAACAAGTGACCGCGCGTGTCCTCGTGGAAATGGGAAAGGAATCCGCCCTGCCCTATCTGCTTGAGCATGCCGGTCAAATGCCCGCCGAGATTTTGGAGAACATTCTCCAACGTCCCGGACACGACGAATTGATGATCAAAACCGCCCGGACCCTCCTGCGCGATCCCCGCGCTTCCGTCCGCCGCGTGGCCCTTCGGCAATTGGCCGCCCGCGACCTCGCGAAAAGCTTTCTGCCCCTATTGGACAAAGAACCCGACGATCCGGAGAGCATTCGCATTTCGGAAGTGGACTGGACCCACCACCAGCTTCGAAGCGCCATCCAGTCCGCCGGCATCCAACAAACCCGCCCCTTTGTCCGGAAATGGCTGCAAATCGATGACCCCCAAAACGAGCGGGACTTCACCCGCCTGTCCTTGGCCTTCCTGATGTCCGCGCAAAATCGGGACCGGCAAAACATCGAAACCCTCGAAGAACGGGCGACCACGCTGGTGGAACCTCGCCTTCGCGCCCAGGCATGGTTGGCCCTCGCCGTACACCACAACGCCTTCGACGAAGCTCAGGTTGAAAAAATCACCGGGGATTCCGCCGGATTCGTCCGCTCCCTGCTACCTTTCCTCTCCATGCGCGCCGAAGGGAAAAGTTTTCAGTGGCACATCCATCCCGACATGGCCTTCTCCTTGGACAACCGAAGTGTGGGCGGACGCTGGTCACACCATCTCCCCGGAACCCTCGATGAAACATTGGCCGAAATGCTCGATGACCGGATGCCCGAGGTCCGCCTCTATGCCGGCGCCGCTCTCATCGGACATGGACGTGCCCTCGAATCCCCGGAAAAATGGATCGGCGCTTTGTCCCATGCCGCCGACAATTCCCAACTCACCCATACCCTGTGGTCCGCCATCGAAAACCGCCTCATGCTCTTGGGCCCTGAATACGCGCCCATGGTCGACTGGTTCGAAGCCCAGGCCCTTTGGCGGGTGGATGAACGGGCCGCAAATTGGCGGAGAAGACACGAAATTCGGACCGACCCGCGCGAAACCGAACGGGAGCCCGGTATGTTCGAACCCGCGGAAGCGGGGGATGCGGAACTGATTTTCGCCGAATCCCAAGCCGAAGCGCCCCCCCCTCCCGATGAGGGGCTTTCAAGCGAAACCGAAGCGTCGTCCGGGCAAAAAGTCACCCTCCTCTTCTTCCACAGCCACGGATGCGAGGAATGCGAATGGGTCGAAGCCATGCTGCAGAGCTATCAATCCATGTATCCCGATCTGGAAATCCGCGAAATTGAAATTGCCGAACCCGGCGCCACCGACTTGTATTATGAGATTTTCCGACAATACAATCTCCCCCTCACCCAAGTCGGACTCACCCCCATGCTCGCCGGTTCCGGGGACGCCGCCTGCGGGGGGGACGTGCTCACCTATGATCGCATCGGCGATTTGATCGCAAGATCGCTGGGCGAACCCGGCGACGGATGGATTCCCGAAATCGAACCGCTCGATGCCCCCCCCGAAATTGCGGAAACCGACGACCTCCCCCCCGCCGAACGCCAAGCGTCCCCGGAAACCCAAGCCCCCCCGCCAAGCGGAGAGCGACCCGAACCCACCGACGCCCCGCGCCCACCCGCGACCCCTTTACAGGGACTATTGTTGATTTCCCTCATCCCCTTGGCCTTACGCCTTCTTTCGGGGAATGCCCGGCTCGCCGCATTTGCCGCCGCGCCCGCCCTTCTCCTCGGCGCCCTCTTGCCCCTGACCTCCGATCCCTTGCCCATCGCCGTGGCCCTCATCGCCCTCTCCCTCGTTCTCACCGGCAACAGCCTCATCTTCCGCGATGGCAAACAAAAAAAATCCCTTTCCGCGCGCATTCAGGCAAGAGAATCGCACTTCCTTCCCCCGCTCATCCTCCTGACCGCCATCGCCGCGCTCTTCATCGGGTTCGCCGCCCCCATGCCCCAATGGATGGAGGCCATTCGCCTCGCGCCCCTCTGGGCCTGGGGCATCCTGCTCCTGGCCCTTCTCCTGCAAATCCCGCAACTGCGCAAACACACGCTCGTGCCCAAAACCCTGCTCGCCCTCCTCCCCGCCGCCACCCTCCTCGGCGGCCTCCTCCGCTGATACAGCCCCCGCGCCCTGCCTCCTGAGACTATTTTTAGCCCAATCCTAGGCATTGACGCGCGGGTGTGAAAGCGGAATTTACCCGCCATTCCGGTTCAAAAACCAGAACCCGAGATTCAGCCAGGTGGCGAACAGGGCCCAGGCGCCATATGGGACCAGAAGCCAAAAAGCAGGGGGCGATTCTTTCCAAAATATCCGAAGCATCCACACCAGGGTCAGACAAAGCGCGAAAATGACGACCAAGGCGCCGGCGGGACTTTTCATCCCGAAAAACACCGGGGTCCAGAGGGCGT
>PXAS01000256.1 GCA_003565815.1 PVC group bacterium | reverse complement strand
TGCATGGAATCTTCGGGTTTTACCCAGCTCCCGCCGCTGCCTGCCCACCCGGGACCTGTGCCAAGAATAACCTGCATGCCCAGTTCCTCGGCGGTGCGGAAGGCATGAACGACATTGTCCTGCCATTCTTCGCTCATAAAGGGGATCGGTCCCCGCTCCATACCGAGATTAACTTCCAGGAACAGAATCGTCCGGATTCCGGCATCAACCATCGCATGCAAATCAGCCGTCATCGCCTCGCGGTCCTGATTGCCATCCATAAAGTACCAGTACACGCCCGGGCGCGTGTTGTCCGGAGGATTCAGGAAGCCATTTTTGCAGGATTCGATCGTTGCGGGGCGGGGTTTTACCGACTGCAGGTTGCTGTTTGTTTGCATGTGTAGTCTCGATTCTGTGATGGGAGGGAGATCAGCTCGAATTGAATAAGAAATCGTTCTTTGCGCTTTGGGCGCGTGATACGGTTTTGTTGTTTAGACGGAAGTAGGAACGTAATTTACCTGTACATAAATAATCAGCATAAGTCAAAGGCTAACCTGTGAACCATGATGCCCGTGAGATTCCCGGTACGTTCCCGTAATCCGCAGCCGGCGCCGGTAACGGAGTCTTCTGAAAACCCCATGACCACACCAAAGCATCATCACAGGCACTGGAAAACGTGATGCGATTCAGAAGTTGAATCGGGTTTAAGGGTATCCTTTAAATTCGTCTTTTATAGCTTGACAATTTTGTGTATTCGTAAAATACAGATTTATGCTTTTAAAAGAAACAATTTTGGAAGTGTTGCGGGATCCGATTCGCCCGGTTCACCCGCAGCCAATGATCGAACGTGCCGTATCCGGGACCTTACCAAAGAGTAGCCGCGAGGCGATCATTCTCAAAGGGGTGCGCCGAAGCGGTAAAAGCACGCTTCTCCTCCATCAGATGGAGACGGTTCGCCGGGGCGTATTTTGCAATTTTGAAGATACCCGCCTCTTCGGATTCGCTCCCGTCCATTTTACCCGTTTTCTCGAATGTGTGCAGACGATTTGTCCGGCGCCTTCGGCGGTTTTTCTCGACGAAGTGCAGGAGGTGGATGAGTGGGAACGACTGGTTCGCGCGCTTCTCGACAAGGGACACGCGGTCTGGGTTAGCGGCTCCAACGCCTCTTTGCTGACGCGGGAGGTGGGTGCCAAACTCACGGGCCGGCATCGCTCATTCGAGGTATTCCCTTTCGATTATCAAGAATATATTCGGTTCCGTCGGCTAAAGGCGGGTGCCGATTCGCTTGACCGTTTTCTGGGTGAAGGCGGCTTTCCGGGTTTTTTGGCGGACGGTGCCCCCTCCCTGTTGCAGGAGCTTCTACGTGATATTGTGCAACGAGACATCGCGCTCCGCCACGGCATCCGGGAGACCCGGCATTTGATGAATTTGGTTCTATTTATCCTCGCCCACAGAGGACAGCCATTTTCGATGCAAAAACTCAGCAAGATCCTGCAGATCCCTTCGGTCAGCCAAACCAGTGCCTACCTTGAATACCTCGAGGATGCCTATCTGTTGCAAAGCCTTCCCAAGCAGAATCACTCTTTTAAAAAGCGCATCGTGGCCCCGCGCAAATACTATGCGGTGGATAACGGGCTGGCCGCAATCAACAACCCCCAATCGACTCCGGATCGGGGAAGACACTTGGAAAACCAGGTCTTTCTCGCTCTGCGGCAGCGGGGTATCGAGGCCGCCCACGATGGCGAAACGGATTTGTGGGAATGCGACTTTGTCTATGATGACACCGCCTTACAGGTCTGTTGGGAACTTACGGCCAACAATCAGAAGCGGGAGACCGCAGGGCTATTAAACGCCATACACCGCTCGAAAGGCCGACTTCGCCAGGCCATCATCCTGACCCGCAACCAATCCGACGAATTCCTGGTGGACGGCCAAAGCATCCGTCTTGTTCCGGCCTGGAAGTGGCTCTGAGGGGCGGAGGATGCGGTGGTCTATTCGGGCGAGCGGCTGACCGCGAACTGCGCATCACCCTCGACGCGCCAATCACCATAAAGGCGTGCGAAACCTTGACGGTTCTGCCAGGATTTGTGTCGCGTAGCGACATCCGACGCATAGACGTGGATTTCAATCCACGGTAGGGTTGTTAAAAAGGTGTCTTCGTCGCGTAGCGACGACCCAAGGATTTGGGGGTTTCAATCCCCGTGGACCCCGAATTCCCGTCCGCAGATCCCGCGCGTTGCGCGGGGCTGGTATGCAGCCACCCCTTCGGGGTTTGAAGGCCGATCCGGAAAATGTGCCAAAGCATATTCCCTTGGGATCAGGATGTCTGAAGCTACGCGCACGGCCTCTCCGCCCACCACAAAACAGTGCCGCAAAGATCGGTGTCCATCGGTGTTATCGGTGGTGAAACTTCACCGTGCCTCTCATCCTAATCCTAATCGTGCTCGTAATCGTAATCGGTCGGATTTTTCGATCACGATTACGATCAGGATTACGATTACGTAAACGGGGTGTGATGCCCTCGAGGAGGAAAATACGAGGAAAACACCTGTTGCAATGCTTCTGTTGCAATGCTTCCAAGCCCCAAAGGGGCGGACGCATACCAGCCCGGCGCATCGCGCCGGGTTCGCGGTTGTCACCCGTATTGCAACTGCGCGGTCACTTCGCAGTCTTTATCGCAGACGAACCGTATCCAGTGCGCACTGAACTCTTCCGGAAACGTATGCACAAGGGCCTCGCCGGGATTGATGTCAAAGGTCTTGTACGGGTGCCAGCCGCTCTGGTGATCGATGTTGATTTCGGCACGGACGGTGACCTGCCTGTCAGCGGATACGTCCAGGACCTTGTGATCATACCCGGTCATCAGGTAAGGGTCCGATGGCGTCCCCGCCTTGACACAAGTATTTTTCCATGGGCCACCCCTTCCCGTTGGCTTTCCAAGTTGCCAGAGGTCGTCGATCGCCCCGCACCAGATCGCGCCGCCCGATTCTCCCCGGAAAACGTGCCCGTCTTCTTTGGCATCCGCCGATACGCCACTCAGGACGAGCAAGCCCTGCCAGGTGCAATAATCGTGAATCTGCCGGGCATGACTGGA
>PXAS01000149.1 GCA_003565815.1 PVC group bacterium | reverse complement strand
CTTCAAGGAATGAGCGATACAACTCTCTGGAGCATTTTGACTTTGACATAGTGTGTTTATTTTTACGAATACCTTTCTAGGTATAGTGTACCTGGGTGGGGTGGAAGTGCGAAATGTGTGCATAATTATCTCCTTGTCGCTTTCGGACATACTCAACGTGAGTATCCCATGGTGGCAAAACGATAGCATCAGGAATTATGAATTTATTTGATGAGCCGATAATCCAAAAACCTAGCTTTTTCGCTTCGTTGGTTATTACATCACTCTTTGCGTTTATCCCATCAACCTGTGCCACATCATAACTCCACTCATCCGAGCTTAGGTCAGCATTTGCGGCTGGCCATAGGTAGTCACCATCAATCCAGTGCTTCTTTGTTTGTCTATCAACAAAGTATGTCTTTCCAGAACCTGACGGAGCCAATATAAACAGCCCTTTGTTATGACGCACATACTTTTCAGCCAAATCATCAAAAAAATCTGTACCATCGGTAAAAATTACTGGAGTGTCAGCATTCATAAAACCATCATAGCAAACCTACGCTACTTATTTAGGGCGATGACGATGAATGCTAGAGTGGCGAGCAGTACGCCGATATAAGCTTTTAGCGACAATACTTCACCGAGCAGTAAGTAGCCGGCTAGGTTTGCAAGCACCAGTCCGGCTGCACCAAACAGTGCAATTGTTTTGCCGAGTTCGAACTCGCTAAAGACATATAGTTGCCCAATAGTGGCAACAAATCTGATCAGCTGATAGCCGACAAACCACCACGCGACAAAACTACTGAACTTGAAGCCAAGCGTCGACATATAATATCGACCCATCAGATCGCTAGCCAAAAATAATAATTGACTACCGATAACAACTAAAATAGCGGTGTACATCTTGCTCTAAGCATAACAAATAACTATAAACTAGCGAAAAAATACTTGATGCGTCAAACGTTTTTATAGAAACCGAAAAATAACAGATGAAAACCCAAAATTACTTGACGCATCAAGTATTTTCCCACCCCTCTTATTCACCCCAAAACCACCCTACAATCACCCCGACTCCAGCAACCGCCCTCCCTCTCCGCTAAAATATAAAAAATCAATTACACTGATGGACATTCTAACTTACTTTAAATTAGTGTTATGCGACTCAACCTAAAGGTTCGCCCTTGATTCCTTAAATGACAATACGAAATAACGTAAACTTTATTATTTTCTTTTACTATTTGGTGTGGAGTAATTGTGCGTACTGTTTCTCGTCCACTCCTATCTCTATATGCCATATTAATTGAATTACTACACCTAACTGCTTCAGCTATTGCAGCCACTTTATTTGAGAGTTGAGTATTTTTCCCATAATTATCATCGTGATCAAAATCCTTCTCAAATATTCTCTTTTGGTCCTTGTGTTCATGGCAGTCCTTGCATAAGGTGGTTAAGTTATCGAGAGAGTTATCACCACCAAGGCTCAGGGCAACTTTATGATCAACGGTAAGGTTTACCTTTGACCCACAATGAACACACGTGTACCTGTCCCTTTTTAAGATCTTTTGCCTAATGTTGTACCAATAACTGCCTGGAGTAAGGCCTTTACCGTTTATTTCTTCTGTCCACTTGTTTCTATTAGTATAGATGGAAGAATTGTATGCAGGTTGTGGATATGAGCGTGCATGGTGATTCGATGGCTTATTATAATTACTGGTCTTCGATTTTTTATTACGTTTATCATCTACCTTCTCTTGAAAAGTTTCTAATAGCCACCCTATGCCTAAAATTGCCAAAAGCCACTCCATCTTAATGTACATATTACCACGTATTATGGCTTCATTTTTTTATTAATCTCCACTTAAAATTGGGTTGTTACTAGTTATGCTTATGTTGACATATGCCTGGCACTAGCTATAACATAGTGATAAGTTTTCGCTCCGCATATTCAAGAAATATCTATAAGCGAAACTAAGGCACTCAGCTTATAAGGAGACAGCCTGAGTAAAGTGTTCAAAACATAAATTACGATAAAAACACAAGCAATTAATAAAATTGACGAAGTACAAAAAAACTGCTATTTTTAGTTTCTCAATGTGGGGAATTAAAAAGAGCCGTTTTCCGAGTAAAACGACTCTAATACTACAGAAAAAGTCTGCTTTTTAAAACTTTAGTCGGTTTTAGCAGGCTTTTTTTCGTCTTCATCTATATAAAAGCAAAAAACTTTTGTTGTTTTAGGACGAATAACCTTACCATTCTTTCGAATGTAAGGTGTGCAAATCAGTTTTTTAGGCATAATTTGCTCCTTTTCTTATTTTTTTAAATTACACGCTCGACTTACGGGTCGTGTTACCGTTGGTATTTATTTTTGATTCTATTTCACTTTAACTTTGCACTAGACTCGGACTTGAAGATAAGTATCTGTTTCATAAAAACAAAAAGTCCCATACCAAGCGATGGCATGGACGTGTGTTAATTACGCCTATTGGCATATGGTCTTTATCGGACCCATGCCATCGCTTGAAACAGGACTATTTTTTTAACACACGTTAACCGATAGGTGACCAAACCTTGGGATGTGATTTACTAGCCTCAAAAAAAGATATTAAAATCTTTTTTATTAGCTTTTCTACATTATATAGCGTGATTATAAATATTCAACCGCTATATGTTGTGTTATTCACTAATGTTTCGCAGTGCAAGCTATCATTAAATCGGTGCTAATTAATACGACTGATATTGGCTCGCGGAAGAAATGAGCAACTCAAAGGAGCCGTTTTAAAAATCCGCAAGACTGGGTTGGATAGCTGTCTGCTCTAGTGCTAGGCGAGGCGATGATGAGTAACGCACTGAGGCGTATAAGTAATACGCTGAAGGAGTAACGCAGACAGCAACGAAGCATAGTGCAGAGAGTTTTGGTGGTACAGTCGGCTCTGCCGGCTGGCAGACCAAAACGGCAGATCAGTTATCCAAGTAGTCCTGGCAGAAGCGTTCAAAGATGGAATTACTCCATCCAAACCCCACCTGCGTCGGATAAACCCCCCTCACCGGCGGCTTATGCGGCTGCACCACGTTGTATTTCTCTAGGAACACGCCGTTTT
>PXAS01000373.1 GCA_003565815.1 PVC group bacterium | reverse complement strand
CTGATCGGCGGCAAGGTGCATGTGATCGACAGCACGGAGATGCTCCGGGAGCATTTGTCCACCGATGCCTCGGACATCAACATGGTCATGGCCCACAAGTTTCAGGAGCGGCGGGAGGTGATGCCGCAGATGGTGGCGGAGGCGCTGGCTCCCTACCGGGCCGGGCCTCCGGGCGGCACCTTCGGGGTGGTGAACCGCTCGGAACGGATTCTGCTGATGATCGACGAGGCGCACCGCACCCAGAGTTCGGATCTGGGCGACAATGTGTTCGAGGCGTTTCCGGGGGCCGCCCGCATCGCTTTCACCGGCACGCCGCTCAAGACGGAGCGTCACGGGGAACGGCGCACCACCAAACGCTTCGGCGACTACATCGACACCTACAAGCTGATGGACGCGGTGGAGGACGGGGCGACCCTGCAAATCCTTTACGAGGGCCGCACCGCCGAATCGGCCATCTACGACAAACACGGCTTTGACACCAAGTTCGAAGACCTCTTCCGCGACCGGACGCCGGAGGAGCTGCTGGCCATCAAGAAAAAGTACGGCGCCACCGGGGACATTCTGGAGGCGGAAAACCGGATTAACGCCATCGCCGTGGATCTGGTGGACCACTACATCGACAATATTTTTCCGGACGGCTTCAAGGCTCAGGTGGTGTGTCACTCCAAACTCGCGGCCCTGCGCTATCAGAAGGCCATCCGCGCCGCGCTGGATCAACGGATTGCGCGGGAAATGGCGGGACCGACGCCGGATTTCGCGTGGATTCAAAAATTGCGATTCCTGAAGGTGGCGGTGGTGATTTCCGGCGATCCCACCAACGAGCCCGCGGCGGTCACGGAGGCCCGGCGGGAGGCGCAGCGCTGGAATGCCAAGGACAATTTCTGCCGTCCCTTTGATTTCGGAGACCGCGACCGTGAACTCAGCGGCATTGCTTTTCTGGTGGTCTGCGACATGTTGCTCACGGGGTTCGACGCGCCAGTGGAACAGGTGATGTACATTGACAAGAAGCTGACGGAGCACAACCTGCTGCAGGCCATCGCGCGGGTGAACCGGGTCGCCCACGGAAAACACCGGGGCTACATTGTGGATTACATCGGCCTGGCCAACCATTTGCGCGAAGCACTGTCGATTTACTCGGAGGAGGATATTTCCGATCTGACTTCGGGGTTAAAAAACCTGCTCACGGAACTGCCGATTCTGGAGGAGCGGTATCAGCGCTTGATTCAGCATCTGAAGCAGGCGGGGGTGGCCGGAATCGAGGACTTCGTCCAGGGCCACTGCCGGACGCCGGAATCGGAAATGCTTCTGGTGCACGCGGCGGTGGAGGCCTTGGAGGACCTGCGGCGGCGGGCCGATTTCGAGGTGTACCTGAAAAAATTCTTGCAAAGTCTCAACCTGATTTTGCCGCATCCATCGGGTCATCCCTTCCGGGGGCCCGCCCGCCGCTTTGGGTACATCCTCCGCATGGTCAAAGAACGCTACAAAGACGAGAGTCTGGACATCGCCGACGCGGGCGCAAAGGTGAAGGCACTGATTAACGAGCACCTGATCGACTTGGGAATCGATCCGAAAATCCCGCCGGTGGAACTGCTGTCGGACGAGTTTATGCGGAAAGTCGGCGAACACGCTGGGGGGAATGAGAAGGCAAAAGCGAGCGAAATGGAGCATGCCATTCGGAAACACTGCACCATTCACTTTGAAGAGGACCCCGCTTTTTATGGCAGGCTGAGCGAAAAGCTGGAACGACTTCTGGAGCAGCATAAGGACAACTGGAAACAGCTTTCGCTGGATTTGGAGGGGTTGCGGCGGGAAGCGAAAACAGGGCGCTCGGATGTCGCCGACACACGGGAGCGGGAATGCCGGGTGTACGCCGATCACCTTGTCGAATTGACCCGCGTTCCCGCCGAAAATCTGAAGCCGCTGGTGGCGGTGGTTTTCGATCTAATTGAAGAGCGGTCACAGGTGCTGGACTTCTGGCGCAAGCCGATTGAAGTGAAAAATCTGCGTGGTGACATCGACACGGAACTGTTGCTGTCCGATTTTCCGGAGCTTCGGGAGGATCATGAACATTTGGCGGTGGAAATCATGAAACTGGCTCGGGTTCGGTCGGGGGAGGCCAGGCAATGAAGGTTGTTGAAAGACTTCCCGAGTATGAGGTGAAACGCAGCCGCCGGACCACGGCGGATATCGTGGTGGAACGGGACGGACGGATCATTGTCCGCGCTCCGGAATGGGCGGACGACGCCTTGATTGCGAGCGTGGTGAAGGACCGTCAGTATTGGATTTTCAAAACGCTGGCGGAATGGCGGGAAATGAACCGGTCCCATATTCCCCGAGAATACCGGAACGGCGAAGGCTTCCTCTATCTGGGGCGGACATATCGGCTCACCCTGGACCCGGATACGACGGAGGATTTGGCCTTGAAGAATGGCCGGTTTCATTTGAAGCGGGATCTGGTCGTCGACGCGGAAGGTCAACGGGTCAGGGAGGCGTTCCAGAATTTTTATCAACGAAAAGGCATTAAATTACTCCCCGGCTGGGTGGATTATTTTGCGCCAAAAATCGGAAAAATTCCTGTATCCGTTTCCGTCCGGGACACTGGTCACTGGTGGGCGTCCTGTTCAGCCAAAGGGTCACTGGCTTTTCATTGGAAATGCATGATGGCGCCCCGGAGGATCATTGATTACATCATTGTGCATGAGCTTTGTCATATGCACCACCGTGATCATACGGAGGCCTTCTGGAACGAAGTGGACAAGATCCTTCCCGACTACCGTGAACGCAAGGAATGGCTGCGAAAGCACGGCGCGGGCATGGATGTGTGAGAATGTGTATCTGATTCAGCGCGGACGGCTGTCGGCGGCCGCTGGCCAACGCGGCGTTCCTCCTTCGCGCTTCGCGCTAGGGCGGGACACGGTCGGCGCTCCCGTCCCTTTTGCCCGCCCCTTCAACCTTCGAAGCTGGACGTTCAATGTTCGGCTCCAGCTACGGTTTGGATGTCACCCATTCCGAGATGCGCCCGCCGATGAGGGCGCATCTCATAATTGGTGTTTTTTTGCCGTAGCTGCAACTGTCCCCAGTT
>PXAS01000209.1 GCA_003565815.1 PVC group bacterium | reverse complement strand
CCCACAAGCACCAGAGCGCTGATGGCAAATGCGATTTTCCGTTTGCCGATAAAATCAATGTTCAGGTCGTCGGGCACCAGGGAGAACATTTTCAGCTGATGGATGGAGGAATGTTTCGCAAGCGCATCAAAGCAGAACCGGGTGAAGATCAATGCCGTGGGCATGGACACCAGAATCCCGGCGGTCAGCATCACCGCGAAACCGCGGATGGGGCCGGAGCCTTGCAAAAACAGGATCACCGCCACCAGCAAGGTGGTGATGTTGGCGTCGAAAATGGTGCTGAATACCTTTTCGTACCCGGACTGAATGGCGCTGACAAAGCGTTTGCCGGCCCTTTGCTCTTCGCGGATGCGTTCGAAAATCAGCACGTTGGCGTCCACGGCCATCCCGATGGTGAGCACCAGACCGGCGATCCCGGGCAGGGTCAGCGTGGGCAGGGCATTCACATTACCGGCTCCGGCGCCACCGCCGGCGCCGAAGATGCCAAGAAAGCCGGCGGCGCAGAACATGCCCAGCGGCAATAACACCGCATCCAGGACCAGGGAAAGGTTCACGATACCGCCGCCGATCCGATAATACACCAGCATGAACAGCATCACGATGGCCAAACCGGCCCCCGCGGCCAAAAAGCCGCGTCGGATGGATTCGGCGCCCAGGGTCGGCAACACGGATTGTTGGGAGTCAATGCGCACCGTGGTCCGCAAAGCGCCCGAGTTCAGGGCATTGGACAACGAGGAAGCTTCTTCCAAAGTGAAATTGCCGGTAATCACGGCGTTCCCGCCCGCGATGGCCCCCTGAATGGTGGGCGCACTGTAGAGGGTATCGTCCATGACAATCCCCAGGCGGCGACCCACCTGCCCGTCTTCGTTCCGGGGACCGCCGGCGGCATAGTCGCGGGTGATGCGGAAAAAGCGGTCCGCTCCCTCGCGGGTAAAGCTCAGCGCCACCTGCATGCGGCCGTACTCGTCCTGATCGGGACGGGCGCGATTGACGGCGGTGCCTTCCAATTCGATTTGCCGGCTGACGTAAAACGGTTCGAACAAATTCTGATACCCGGGCACGGTGGCCTTGGAAAGCATCAGGTCGTAGAGAGAGGATATGCGTCCGGTGGACTCCACCCGGCTCCGGTATTCTTCTTCCGTCCAGCCTTCCGGACGCGTGAATTCGGGATCCGGCTGGTAGTAGCGCTGGTCTTCCACCGTGATGATCCGATATCCCGGCGGGGCAACGCCTTCGTTGAATAGATTGTTGACCAATTGACGGTTGTTTTCGTGGATCAAACGGAACTCCAAATAAGCGGGACGGAGAATCAGGTCCGTCAACTGCTCGCGTTCCTCCTCGCCCACGCCGGGGATGGAGAACACAATGCGCCCGGAAGCGGGTTCTTTATAGACTTCCGCTTCCCGGGTGCCCGAACCGTCAATGCGGTTGCGCAGGACTTCCAGGGCCTGATCCTGCAATTGCGTCCGCGTCAGGGGCGTTTCGCCTTCACGGGGCGTGTAGCCTTCATAATCCACGTCGATGACGAAACGGAAACCGCCCGCCAAATCGATCCCCAGCGGCAACGGCAGGGTCACAAACACCAGTACCGACAAGGCACAGGCGACAAAATACGCCAGACGCGTATAGGAAAACAAGGATTTATTCATGTGTCACAGCTTTCTGAATGAGGTTTTTTCTTCGAAATCATTTGGGCATGAAGCGTGGAGCCTGAACCCGCGCCGTTAAGCCAGCGGCGTGTCGCCAAGGTCATCGTCTTCCTGGAGGATCATGCTGATGCCGCCCCGCACCACTTCCAGACGGACGTTGTCGGCCACCTTCACCTTGACCACTTTGTCCTCCACCTGAACCACTTGACCGATGATCCCGCTGGAAAGCAGCACCTTGTCCCCTTTCTTCAGGGTTTCAAGCATGGCGCGGCGGGCCTTGTCCTTGCGCATCTGCGGGCGGATCATCATCACATACATGATGGCAAGGAACAAAAACATCATCATGGTCATCCCGGGCCCCGAAGGACCTTCTTGTCCGGGAGCGCCCATGGCGAGCAGGGTCGTGAATACATTCATGTGGAAAACTCCAAAAATCGTGAAAATTGCCGCAGAATCGCGGAACGCTGTTCCCTGCACGTTTTTTGGCCATTCGTCAAGGCTTCACTTGATCTATGTGCGGGAAACACACGCTTCAGCTCCAATCCAAGCGGAAAAGGGGGCGGCAAGGGACGGACGATCCACATCCGCCCGCGAAGCAGACTTGATTCCCCGGCGGGAACGGGTTAGAAGCGGACCATGCAAAGCTCCTACCCGATTTTCCCGCAACAAATCCCCGAAATGGGCATCAAATCCGGCCATTACATTGCCGAATTCGCCCGCACCGAGGAAGAACTCGAACAAGTGCTCCGCTTGCGCTTCGAGGTGTTCAACATCGAACTGGGCGAAGGACTGGACAGCAGTTTTGAGAGCCGCATGGATCGGGACAAGTACGACGATCAGTGTCATCACCTGATCGTGCGGGACGAACGCACCGGCGAACTGGTGGGCACCTATCGCATGCAAACCCGAGACATGGCCCGCTCGGGGCAGGGGTTTTATTCCGGGGATGAATACGATCTGAGCGGATTCCCCGATGAAATGCTGGAGATTTCCCTGGAACTGGGCCGAGCCTGCATCGCCAACGCCCACCGGAATGGGCGGGTGCTCTTCCTGCTCTGGCGCGGCCTGTTCATCTACCTGCGCTTCAACAAAATGCGTTATATGTTTGGATGCTGTTCACTCAACAGCCAAGACCCGGCCCATGGATGGGCGCTCTTCTCCCGCTTGCGCCGGGCTGGAAATTTAAGCCCCGATTTCACCATTCAGGCCCGGGAGGGGTATGTTTGCCCGATCGTGGAAGTCCACGAGGAACACATCGCCGAAACCGAACTTCCCCGCCTCATGAGTCTCTACCTCGATTACGGCGCCTGCATTTGCAGCCACCCCGCCATTGACCGGGACTTCAAAACCATCGATTATCTCGCCCTCTTTGATATGAAAGTCATCCCCCCGAAACTCATGAAAGTCTTCCACCAGGATGTGAACTGACGATGGCGGGACGCATTCGCTTTGTTCTCCGACTGGTCGCCAGCGTGATCTTTTGCCTGGTGATGTGGCTCTATGCCCAGTGGGTCAAATTCATCACCCGCAAAGACATGCGGGCCCGCTATCGGCGCCTCTGCGGGGGGATGAGCTTCTGGGGGCACGGAACCGCCCGCATTTTCGGCATGAAAATCCGTGTCCACGGCACCCCGCCCGAAGCCCCGTTTTTCCTGGTCACCAATCATATCAGTTACACCGACATCCTACTCCTCTGCGCCACCTGTCCGGCTTGGTTCGTCAGCAAGGCGGAAGTGGCCCGCTGGCCCGGCATCGGGGCCCTGACCCGAAGCGGCAACACCCTTTTTCTCGACCGCGAAACCCGCCGGGACGTCCATCGCATGAACAAAATCATCGCCAACCTGGTGCGCGACGGCGGCGGCGTGGGGTTTTATCCCGAAGGCACCACTACGGACGGCGGCACCATCCTGCCCTTCAAACCCAGCCTCCTCCAACCCGCCGTGGATCTCGGCATTCCCGTGCATGCCGGCGCCATTGCGTACGAAACCCCGCCCGGCTCGCCCCCATCCTCCGAATGGGTCGCGTGGATCGGCGACGACGAATTCACCCCCCACGCCAAACGCCTTTTGTCCGCGCCGGGGTTCACCGCCCACGTGCGCTTCGGCGATGAAACCGTGCAAGCCGATGATCGCAAAGCGCTGGCCAAACGCGCCCACGCGGCCGTTTCCAAGTTGCACGCCGAACTTTTGCGGGAAATCGCCGCCGCGAAACCTTGACCCCTTTCCCTCAAACGTTACTTTAGGAGCCATGATGACAGCAAAACGACTGGACGGAAAACAAATCGCCGCCGAAATGCGCGCGGAAATCAAACACGACGTCGCCGCCCTCACGCAAAAGGGCGTCCGCCCCGGGCTGGGGGTGTTGCTGGTGGGCGAAGACCCCGCCAGCCGCAGCTACGTGACCGCCAAGGAAAAAGCCTGTGAAGAGGCGGGCATTCTCAGCCGGGAGGTGAAATTGCCCGCCACCGCCGGCAAAGCGGAAATCCTCGCCGCGGTCGCCGCCTTCAACGCCGCCGACGAGATCGTCGGCATCCTCGTGCAATTGCCCCTCCCCGACGGCAACATCGAAGAGGAAGTCCTCAACACCATTCTGCCTGAAAAAGACGTGGACGGATTTCATCCCGTCAACGTGGGCCGCATGATGCTGGGCCTTCCCGCCTACCTTCCCTGCACCCCCCACGGAATTCTCCATATCCTCAAACGCTCGGGGATCGAACTGCGCGGCAAACACGTGGTCGTGGTGGGTCGCAGCAACATCGTCGGACGCCCCCTGGCCAATCTCCTCAGCCAAAAGAGTGAACTGGGCAACGCCACCGTGACCGTTTGCCATACCGGCACCCCCGATATCGCCGCCTTTACCCGGCAGGCGGATGTGGTCATCGCCGCCGTCGGCCGCCCGCACGTCATCACCGCGGACATGATTCGCGAAGGCGCGGTGGTGGTGGATGTCGGCGTCAATCGCGTGGAAGACGCCAGCCGGAAGTCCGGCTACCGCCTGGTGGGCGATTGCGACTACGAGGCCATGCTCGAAAGAGCCTCCGCCATCACCCCCGTTCCCGGTGGCGTGGGCCCCATGACCATCACCATGCTCTTGTACAACACCGTGGAATGCGCCCGTCGCCGGCGCCTGAACGACTGACCGCATGCGTACCCTGCACCGTTTTGTCCTCAGGGATTTTCTCATGAGCTTCGGCATGGCCCTGGCCGTGTCCACGCTCATGCTCTATCTTGGCGCCATCATGCGGGGGCTTGATTATATCGCCCGCGGGGTGCCCGGCACGGTCCTCTTGCGGATTTTCACCCTCAACATCCCCTATATTCTCACCTGGAGCATTCCCGTCAGCGCCCTGGTGGCCACCTTGCTCCTGTTCGGACGCATCTCCATGGACGGCGAATTCACGGCCATGCGTTCCGGCGGACTCGGCACTTGGCAAATCATTTCCCCCGTCGTCTTCGCCAGCTTGGGCTTGTCGCTGGTCTGCCTGGTCATTCACTACGAAATCGCGCCCGAAAGCCGCTTTGCCCGGCAAAACGCCTTGCGCGACATCGGGGAACTGGACCCGTTGGATCTGCTGGACGAAGGGCGCTTCGTCCGCTTTCCCGGCATGGAAATCTATGTCACCCGGAAATTGGGCAACCGCATCTACGACGTGGAAATCGCCGAACTGAACCCGCAACGGGAAATCATCCGCACCATTCGCGCCGAGAGCGGAGAAATCAACACCGATACGGACCTGAAACTCATGGACGTGATCCTGCACAACATGCAGGTGCAATATCCCGACCCAGACAACCCCACCGACCTCACCCTCGCCAGGGTGATCGACATGGAGGAATATGAATTTGTCCTCGATTACGGGCAGGATGACCAGGAGATCCGCCGGAACCTCAAGGACATGCGGGCCCGGGAACTGATGGCCGCCATCCGCGACGTGGACGATTATTTCCCGAACCTGGGGCCACGAAGACGCGAAGCCCAACGAATGCGGGCCATCATCGAAGCCCACAAGCGCATCGGCCTGAGCATGGCCTGCCTTAGCTTCACCATTCTCGGCATTCCCCTCGGCATGAAATCACACCGACGGGAATCCAACATCGGCATCCCCATCGGCCTCAGCATGGTCGTGGTGTTCTATGCTTTCATTGTCACCGCCGACAGCCTCACCGCCCGGCCATGGCTCTTCCCGGACTTCATCATCTGGATCCCCGTCATCCTCTCCCAAATCGGCGGCATCCTCCTTATCCGCCGAATCCCCTGACCCGTCACTCGCTTTTTCATCTGGTCAACGGACGTGGCCTCCAAATCGGCGCGCCACTGACGCCAGGGCTTGGACGTGTAAATGGCCATGCTCCGACCCCATTCGAAAATACCTCGCCAAGCACGGATTGCGTTGGGAGGACTTGCGGGGGGCCGGGAATAGGTAACGCTCGGATCAGCCTTCGGTGACCGCGCGGATTTTTTCCGCGCCCCGATGCTTGCTGCGAATGGCGGTGTTCTTTTTAATCACGCCTTTTTTGGCGGCTTTGTCCAACGCGGAACAGAACTCCGCATAGGTGCTTTTCATCAGATCCGCGTTATTTTCCTCGACGGCAAGCAAAAACTTGCGGCGGGTGCTGCGGACACGGCTTTTGTAAGTGGAGTTGATTTTGCGGGAGCGTTCGTTTTGAACCAAACGTTTTTTCGCGCTTTTGATATTGGGCATTTGAAAATCCAGGTTGGGGTTTACAGAAAGTTTTACAAATTCATAAATCAATGAATGAGGGTGGGTAATACAAAAAAAATCCCGGTTGTCAATCCATTCCGTCAAGGAAATGCAGCCCGCCCGAAAAAAATCCGGGCATGGCGGGTCTTGTCAGAAGCGCGGAAACATGATGTAGGGGCGGCATGACAGGTTCCCCCGCTTTGCCGGAATGCACCCTGGGCGCCTTGCGCGTGGGTGCGTTCCCCGTCCATCTCCGCGCCCCCTTCATTCGGGAAGGGGCCCGTGCCTGCGCCCGCTATCTGCTGGCCGGAGGCCGGCTCGACCATATCAACGAAGACCGCAGCGTGATCCAAGGCGGCCATTTGGTGCTCATGCCCCTGCCCGCGCCGGGAAAATCAACGTTGCCGGACCGGAAAACCGTGGCCCTTTCCCTGCAACACCTCGCCAAGGAATGGTCCTTTCTCGCCCCCCTGCCCCGACAACAACTCCGGTTTTTTCTGCGCTTCTTCCGCGAACTCCACCCAAGGGCTCAAGTCCGCGGGCCCATCGTCCGCAACTGGATGCGGCTGGCGGAAGCCGAACGGACCTATTTTCTGCGGGCCCGTTATCACGCGTTGTTGCGGGAAGGCCGCACCCCGGGCGAACCGGTGGCGGGCGCCTGGCGGGGCGAATCTCCCATGGAACCGGAATCTTTGTTGCGGATCGTGGAAGTCCTCCGCCAAAACCGTACCCACACCCTGAACCTCAGTCCCCGAGCCGAAGTCTGGCGCGACGCTTTGATGGGGGAGGACGTGGTCATCAAATACTTTCCCGCCAATCCGCGGGCCTGGCGGCAATGGTTCGGATGGAGCCGGGCCCGGCGCGGGTGGGCCGGAAATATGATTCTCCACGAAGCCGGACTCCCCTGCCCCGAACCTCTGGGCTTTGCGGAACGACTGGTCCATGGCCGCCCCCGGGAAGGCGTCATGATCATGCGCATGCTCCCCGACGCCCGCTCCCTGCAAAGATATTTGGTTCATCGACTGCCTGCGATGCCGGAAAAACAACGCGTGAATCTTCGTCACCAAATTCGCGACATCCACCTCGATCTCCACCGCCACGGACTCTATCACAAAGACATCAAAGCCCTCAACCTCATGGTCCGGGAAACGGAAGAAAAGCTTCGCTGGTGGTGGATCGATTTGGAGGACATCCGCGCCTCCATCCACCCGCCCTTTCGCGAAGTCATCCGCAATTTCTACCAACTCAACAGCTCCATACCCAAGCGCGTCACCCGGGAAGAACGCCTGGCCTTCGCCGCCGGATACCGGTCCCGCCACCCCCTCGCTTCTCATCCCCTGGTGTTGCGGCTCATTGAACGCAAAACGCGGGTGAGACTCGAACGCGTCACCCGACCCTTTTCCGCCGAAAGATCATAACCGGACCCCGCCATGTTCATCCGTCATTTTTTGTATGGGCTTCTGGGGCTGTTTCTGTTGCCCGCGGCCATGGGCTTGGGACAAACCTTTTACCAACTCCTCGTCGAAGCCCAAACCGACCCCGTCGCTGGCGCCACCCTCGCCCGCTTTTTGATCGGCGTCGCGGTATGGCTGGTCTTGTTTTTCGTCCTGCCGCGTCCGGTGCGCGGCTACGTGCTCGCCCATGAATTCAGCCATGCCCTCGCCGCCTGGATTTCCGGAGAAAAAGTTTCCCACCTGCGCGTGGGGAAACACGGCGGGTCCGTGCTCGTCTCCAATCCCACCCTTTTCATCGCCCTCGCCCCCTATATGCTTCCCTTCTACAGCCTCCTCCTGCTCCTCGGAACCGCCATCGCCGGTCTCTGGTTGGATCTCAGCGCCTGGATACCGTGGATGCCATTTCTCCTCGGCCTCACTTGGTCCTTTCACCTCAGCTTCACCCTCCTCTCCCTCGCCCTGGGTCAATCCGACATCCACCCCTTCGGACCCGTTTGCGCCTACCCGGTCATTTTCACCGGAAACCTGCTCATCCTCTTGCCCGCCATCGCCTGGATCGCCCCCGTCTCTCTGGAAACCTGGCTCCAACTCACCGCCGGAAATCTCGCCGCCGCCTACCTTGACCCCATTCGACAATTCTTTTAGACGCAACGAAGCTCCTGGCGCGGGCCCCTCCGCCTCCCTTGCGTCGATTCCCCACCGGTTCTCTTCAAAAACTCTGCCGGGGACATGGGCGCATCTCGGAATTGGTGACATCCAAACCGTAGCTGCAACTGTCCCAGTTGCAGAACCTCATATAACCGTAGCTGCAACTGTCCCAGTTGCAGAACCTCATATAACCGTAGCTGCAACTGTCCCAGTTGCAGAACCTCATATCAAGCGAATATATCAAAGCTGAGGACAGCTTCGACAACGGTGAACCCGCCCTTTCACCAATGCCGAGATGCGCCCCGGGAAAATTTTCCGATGAATGAATTCTTGCCTTCCCGCCGGGATATGGCAAGGTGTGTCTTTTGCCCATACGAGATACACAATGCCACACAAACGAAAAATTTACATCAGCGCTTTCGATCTGCAACGTCTGCAGGATTATCTGGACGACATGGACCCCGGCGAACGGAAAAAAGTCCGTGCCTTGGAGGATGAACTCCAACGCGCCGCCGTATTGCCGCCCGAAAAAATTCCCGCGGATGTCATCACCATGAACTCCCGGGTGCGATACCGGGATCTGGAAGATGACTCTGAAATGGAAATCACCCTGGTTTTCCCGGGAGATGCGGACATTTCCCGCGGGAAAATGTCCATACTTTCCCCCATTGGCACCGCGGTTTTGGGCTATAAAGTTGGCGACACACTTGAATGGCAGGTCCCCGACGGTCTCAGGAAGCTGAAAATCGAAGCCCTCGCGTATCAACCGGAATCTTCGGGCGATTTTCACCTCTGAGGTTCTGAGGTTGCCGTCACTCCGCTTCCTGCTGACGCAGGTGGCTCACAACAAACGCCTTCCATTGTTTCAAATCCTTGCTGCGCGCATCCAGTTCCACGCCGCTTTGGTATAATCGGGTGCCCACTTTGGGCCGGGTCCATCTCACCCGTCCCCTCAAATGGCAGGGTTTGTTCGCCCCCAACACTTCGCTGTGCGCGATCATGTCCAGCGTCGCTCCCTCGAAAATCGCCTCTGTCGTGATCAATCCCATCCCATAGGAGGATGGATGCCAAATCACCCCGGCGTGCTTCTGCCGATGCCGCAAACCTTTCAATACAAAATCAACGGGAAGTTCGATGGGCGCACGGTTGGCTTCACGCTTTTCCTCGTATTCGATTTTCTGAAAGCTGTATTTGGGTCGGGTGGGATGGCCAAAGGAGGAGGTGGACAAGGGTTTTTCCCAATTTTCAGAGATGGGCGCGTGACGCACCAGGGGGTGTAAATGCTTGTTGGCCTCCAAAAAGCAGGAGGCAATGGCGTATTTCGACGGTGCGTCCAGGGAATAGACCCCGGCTTGGGGCCTCCCCCCCGACGGGTCGTCCCCCTGGTCCTTCACCTCGCCGTTTTTGAGTTGCAGGGCCACGTTTCTGAGCATTTCCATGGCCTGAACCTGATAACCCGCTTTCGCGTAAATGGCCGCCACCTGGGCCTCCCATCCCGCCGATGCGCCCCAGGCCTCCAGGAGGGCCAGGGTGGCACAAAGAGACCGCCCCCGCTCCTCCGGGGTCAACAATCCCGCGCGGACGGCAAGCGCGGTCCCGAACGGGTCGAATTCAAAACCCACCCCGGTGGCCACGCCCTCCCCCACCGGCAGGTATTTCCCCCGGGATTCATCCCAAAACCTTTGATGGAAGGCTTCGGCAAGTTTACGTTGGCGCAAAGACCAGGTTTTCTGCACGAACCCGGAAACCCCCGGGAGATGCAACATCTCTTGCAAAGCACACAGCACCCATGCGTGTTCGCGGATCCCCGCGATCTCCCCTTGCCTCTCAAGCCTCGGCAAGAGCAATCCATTGGTTTCGGAATAACGGGACTGCCAAAACCACCCCATGACATCAAACAGATGCTTGATCACTTTTTTCCCGTGTACGTTTTCGTTGAGAAACGGCAGGTCTCCGGAATTGTGGATGTAACTGGAAACGGCAACCACCAAAGAGGCCTCCTGGTCCATCCCGGTTTGAACTCTTCTCGCCAGGCGAATCCGCAAGGGCTTTCCGCATGCATCCAGCGGCCCGTTGGGGTCCTCGCCTTTTTCCACCATGTCGGGGATCAGCCCATTCTCCTGAAATTGAATGAACTCCATCAACATTTCCCTCGGGGAACGCAAGTTTTTCACTTGCATGGCCAAGGAAGGAATGATGCTCAACTCATGGATATCGACCTTCTGAAACCGCTCGGAAGGGGCGTAGTGCGCCTGTAGAATCTCCGTGGCCTTCGCACGGGCCTCGGACCAAAGCTCCGCCTGATCCAGCTCCTCCCTTTCAAATGCCGAAAGCGTGGAAGGTTGCATGGACCGCATCCCGGAGGGAAGGAGCGGAGCGGTTGCGCCCGGACTTGCCAAGGGCGAAACGTTCTTGGAAGAACTTGTCGGATTCGAGGAGGAGGGGACGTTGGTTTTCATGGGGAGGGGATCGCTTTCGTGAGGTGGGTGAGGAGTTCGGTGTTTCGGAATGGCTTGAAAACCTGCCCGTTGAAATGACGCCCCCACTGGCCATTCACCGCTCGTTTGGACCCCGTCGGCACCAGCAACAACAGGTTCATGTCTTCGAAGCGATGGTCGGCCCTTATGCTTTGCCCCAGGGCGTACCCGTCCATGCCGGGCATTTCCAAATCGATCAACATCAAGGCAAAGGGGTCACGGTTTTGCAACGCCTGCTCTAGCTGATGAAGGGCCGCGGAGGAGTCATGCGCAAATGACGGGCGCATGCCCCAGGACATCAATCGATTCACCAGCAATTCGCAAAAAGTTCGGTTGTCATCCACCACCAAAACCCGGGTATTTTTCAAATTTTCGGGAACATTCGGACTCGAACGTACGATATTCGCCTGTTTCGCCAAGTGTACCGTGAACCAGAAAAAGGAGCCTTCCCCCGGTTCACTTTCCACGCCAATGTCGCCATCCATCAGGGAGGTGAGGTGCTTGCAGATGGCCAGGCCCAAACCCGCCCCAGTCCGTTGCCAGGGAGAATGATCTTCCAACTGACTGAATTTGTCGAACAAATGCGGCAACCGTTTCCCGGGGATCCCCACGCCGGTGTCCTCCACATGAAAACGCAAGCTCACGTCCGTTTCCGTTTCCTCCACCACCCTGCAGTCGATGATGACTTGCCCTTTCGCCGTGAATTTGACCGCATTCGTAACGAGATGGTTGAGAATTTGTCCCAGACGAAAAGGGTCGCCGTGCAAATGGGTCGGCAGCCGGGGGGCCACTTGGCAAATCAATTCAAGCCCTTTGTCCGAGGCCGAATGCGCCCATCGACCCGATAAAGTTTCCAACAATTCCAGCAAATCGAAGTCCACATGCTCCAACTTCAGTTGATGCGCCTCGATTTTCGCATAATCCAAAAGATCATCGAGCAGCATGCGCAACTTTTCCGCGCTTTCCTTCATTGTGTGGGTATAAGACGCCTGTTCTTCGGTAAGCCCCGTGTTTTCAAGCAGGTCCAGAAAACCAAGCACCGTGGTCATGGGCGTGAGGATTTCGTGACTCATGTTCGCCAGAAAGGAAGCTTTGACCGAATGGGCCGCTTCCGCTTTTTTTTGCGCCAGACGCAAGGCCCGCTCGATGTTCCGCTTTTCCGTGATGTCGGTGTCCATGCCCCGGTACGCAATAAACTTGCCCTTCTCGTTGAATATCGGCAGCCCGTTGGTGGAAAACCATCGGATTTCCCCGTTTTTGGCCACGACGGGATTCTCAAACCCTTTGAAGCAAGCTTGGCGGCTGAAAAGATCCAAGGCGTTGTTTTTCAGTTCCGCCCTCCCTTCCGGCGGATGAAAATCGTAGAAAAATTCCCCCAAAAGCTCCGAAGCCCGATACCCCAACACCGTTTCAACGGTGTCGCTCACATAGAGATATCGGCCTTCCGTGTCCACTTCCCAAATGTACGTGCCATTCAACTCCGACAGTTGCTCGAAGCGTTCCCGATGAAGCCGCAAGGTTTCGTCCATGGGCATCCGCTTTTTCTTCCCTGCATGAATATCGCTTGTGTTCATTCCTTCCCTCCCATCACCACGCCGGCGCTGGATTGAATGCCCTGTGCTTCTTGCCCGGAATCCAAAACCGGCCGCGGGCTGATCCCGGACGTCGCAAATCCTTTTTCCCGGTTGGGCCATTGCCCTTCCCTTTCAATCTGATTCACCACTTGAATAAAAGTGGAGACAATCCCGGGATCAAACTGACGCCCGGACTGCCTGCGGATTTCCTCCAAGGCTTTTTCTTTGGACAGCGAGGCCTTGTAAACCCGTGGCGACCGCATGGCGTCGTAACTGTCGATTAAATTGAAAATCCGGGCGCCCAAAGGGATTTGTTCGCCCTTCAGCCCGCGGGGATAGCCGGTTCCGTCAAAGTTTTCGTGATGGCAATACGCAATCATCGCCGCCGTTTTTAAATGGGTGTTCGACTTCAACAAGCCATAGCCTACCTCGGGGTGGGTGCGCATCACCTCCCACTCATCTTCCGTCAGGGGGCCGGGTTTCAGCAAAATACTGTCGGGAATGCCGATTTTCCCGATGTCATGCAACAACGCGCCCCGGGCGATTTCCGCGATCTCCCCTTCGGGAACGCCCATGTGCGCGGCCAGAATTTTCGTCAACGCCGTCACCCGTTGACTGTGCATGCTGGTTTCATATTCCCGGGCATCCAGCATGCCCACCATCGCTTCCAACGCAAATTCATAGGTCTCTTTCACTTCCTCCAGTCTTTGGGTCAATTCTTTGCTTTTCTGTCGCAACATTGCTTCCAGATACTGTTGATACCCTCGATTTTCTTTCAACAGACGACGGGATTCCATGGCCCGCTCCAAGCGGGCATCCCATTGCGCCGGCTCACAAGGCAACTCCACAAGATCACAAGCCCCTTCCCGCAAGGCGACCACCGCCTGTTCCGTGGTCACGGCTTCGCTGACCACCAAGCGCACCAGGCATGCATCCAACCGTTTCGCCTCCTTCAACAAATTGTCGTCCCCGTCCCCGCCGAGCACATCCGTCAAAAGCAAATCAAACACCCCTGGACTGCGCTGTAAAAGTCTCCGAACCT
>PXAS01000258.1 GCA_003565815.1 PVC group bacterium | reverse complement strand
TGCTTGGCCAGGGCAGCGACCCAGTACACATAGGTGCGAATCGTGCGGGGCGAAAGATGCCGGTCAGACATTTCCTGAATCATGGCGTGACGAAGCGGTGTTATCTGTGTAGGAGAGGACATAAGGTTTCCTTGGGTTTGAGGTTACAGTTCCGGGTGCTTCCGGAACCTCATCCCAGGGCACACAAAACCGCCGCGTCTCCCAAGATTCGCGGCGGTTTCTTTTGCCCTGCCTACAGGTCATATTGCCGATAGGCTTAGTTCAATAGCATCTTATGCAGCAGTCCCCAAATCGAAGTGATTTCCTGTGGTGGCATTCAAATCGTTTGCTTTCCGGCAGGGCGTAATTTAGATAGACTTTATTTCGCTTGGCATCTTGTTCACGGACAGGAATGTCCATGCTCCGGTTTGGTGCTCCGGTTTGGCCGAATCTGTTACTTCACCCGCCCGAAGCCCAGTAGATGGAATATAAAACCACGGCAATGGTTACGCCCAGGAAGATGATGCGGTTGCGGTGAACGTTCAACTCCCAGTTGACGTTGCCGGGTTTGATTTTGATGCCGGTCCCCAATTCGAAATAATCATTGAACTTCGCTTTTTCCCGACTGCGGACGGTGGGGGCGTTGAGCCCATTGGGTTCCATGCCCCGGTTTTTTACTTTCACTTTGCGCCCATACAGGGGGCGTACCCAAGCGAAAATCCCGTGGCAAAGGGCCACCCGGGCAGTGTCCGGTTGCACATAACGCCGTTCGGGATCCAGGGGTTCCAAGGATCTGGATTTGATGACCCGCCGCTTTTGCGCCACCACGTCCGAACGATTCGGCTCGGTTTTCATTGTGGTGTTGACGGGTTTTGTGCTCATGATGTCCCAATATCTTGTATTATTGCAGATAGGTCAAGAGGTAAACCACCAAAAATGCGGTCGCGCCCAACAGCAATGCGATTGGCAGGCCCACGGCAAAACCGACCAGCATCCAGCCAGCAAAGCCGCGGTCAACGACGATCTCGTCTTCCGCTTCGGAGGCGGCGGCGGTTTCGGGCGTCCACCCCAAGGCATCCAAACGGGCCAGGGTTTTGTTGAACTCCATTTTCAGGCCTTTGAGCTGGTCGTGGGCGCGGGCGAGATCCTCGTCGAAGCTCTCTTCTTCCCATTGATTTTCGTCCAATTCATCCAGGCGGTCCTCCAAGCTTGCGAAAATGGAGCGGCTGTCGGTGTAAAGATCCGTGAGCCGGGCAGTGCGGATTTCTTCTTTTTCCAACAACACCTGGCTTTGATGAAGACGCTGGGCGATGGATTTTTTTTCCTTGAGAAAATCGGCTTGCAAGGCGCGGATTTCCTCGAGGCTTTTTTTCTGGGCTTCGAGGTTTTCCCGGCGCTGGCGCAGTCGCTCCAATTCCTGGGCGGTGGTGGCCACCTGATCCTCCAGTCGGTCCCGCTGACGACTCATGCGCTCCAAATTGGATTCGGCCGCCCGGCGGGCGGCGATGGGATCGATCATGCCGTCGGTGCCTACGTTGCGCCGGGTGAGATCCTCATCCACAAAATCGGTGTGTCGGCTCATGATGCTCCGTTTTACATTCGCGCGTGGTCCAAGGTCAGGGAATGACCAAGGTTTGCCCGATGCGCAAACGATTGGGGTTGATGTTGGGGTTGGCTTCCTGAATTTCGCGCCATCGGTGGGGGGTGTTGTACACGCGTTGGGAAATGACGCTCAAATTGTCCCCGGAGCGAACCGTGTAGGTTCTGCGGTCGTTTTCCGGAGGGGCTTCCGGGGTTGCCGAGCGGTTTTGCGCGGTGTCGGCGTTTTGGGAACGGGTGCGCAAACGTTGGTTTTCACTGCGAAGCTCGCCCAACTCGCGTTCAATGGCTTCCAAACGAACGATGTCCGCGGACGCGGGCCGTTCCTCTCCGGCGGCGTCCCCGCGCCGTTCGCCATTTCTGCGGCGGGCCTGTTCCAATTCGAGATTCAAACGGGCCACATCGGTTTGGCGGGCATCCAATTCTTCCCGCAGGGCATCCAGCTCGTCCCGCAACTCAATGACATCCGGGGGTTGCATGGCCCGGACGGAGGGGTGATTGTCGACGATGCGGATCAGTTCCCGCTGGATCATGCGCTCCACTTCGACGGCGGTCTGCGACTTTTCCGCGCCTTCCCCGCCGCCGCGTTGCTCCAAATACCGTTCGAAGTGATAGATGGCGGAAACGGGTTCCCGGCGGGTCTGGTACATGGTACCCAACATCAAATGGGCGTATGCAAAATCGGGATCTTTGCGGAGGCGCTCCTTGCAAAGCGCGATCGCCCCCTCCAGGTCCTGACGCTGCATCAGCTCCGCCGCCTCCACCAAATCGGGATGACGCTGTTCTTCCGCGTCCGAGCCCTGATAATTCCGGCAACCGCCCACGCCCAGCAAAAGGACGGCGAAGCAGAAAAAAATGGAAATGCGCAGGGGAAGATTCATGGTGCTCCCGTATCCAACGGAAGGCCCCATCGCAAGCGGAAAACACAATCCTTATTGCGCGGCCAAGGCCCGCCCCAACCTATCCAACCCTTCTTCAAGCACTTGCGTCGGACAACCGAAATTCAAGCGCAAAAATCCGCGGGGCGCACCGAAATCCATGCCGTTGGACAGCCCGAGCCCATGGGCTTCGAAATGAGCGGCGGGATGTTCGAACCCATAGGCACGCAAGTCCAGCCAGGCCAGGTAGGTGGCTTCCATCTCCGGCATGGTGACCTCGGGATGGCGGGTGGCGAGGGTGTCGCGAATGAGGTCCCGGTTGGCCCGCAGGACTTGGAGCATTTCCCGGCGCCAGGGTTCGCCGTGGCGATACGCGGCCGCACAACCGGTGTAGCCAAAGCAATTCACTTCGGTAATGATGCCCCGGCAGGCTTTGCGGAAGGCGTTGCGGAGTTCGGGATTGGGGATCACGGCGTAGGCGCAGGCCAGGCCCGGCAGGTTGTAGGTTTTGCTGGGAGAATAGAAGGCGATGGTGCGGCGGGCGGCCCGCTCGCCCAACGCCAGCATGGGGATGTGGGGGACGTCTTCGAAGATGAGGTCGCAGTGAATCTCGTCGGAACAAATCCAAAGATCGTGCCTTTCGC
>PXAS01000422.1 GCA_003565815.1 PVC group bacterium | reverse complement strand
TTCGTATTCGTAATCGTTTTCGTAATCGTAATCGGATTTTCCGGGTGATTTTTCGATTACGAGTACGATTAGGATTACGATTACGAGGGAGTAGAACTTGCTTGAAATTTTTTTAAACTCTTCAGAGGTAGGGCATTAAGCTTAATAACTTTTCAGCCATGTCCTTTGGCGCAACGTCGCGCTCTGCGGCAAATTTGGAGCGCAGCGGAGAATTTGTCCGACAGCGCCGAGGCCAGCGGACGGGAGGCTAACCGACCGTTCGCTGAGCCTGATTGTTGTAAGGAGGATTCCGTATGAATGCGGTTGTTTACCCTGCCGAATGCGCAAGACCTGAAAGCATGCGCGAGTTGAAGGACAAACTTCAAAAAGGGACGCCCTGTGAAGTACATAAAACAGAGGCAGTATGCCGTTATTGCATTGCGCGGTTGGCTTTGCTTTCCGTCATTTTCAATTCTTGGACCGCCCAATGGTGGATGGGTCTGCTTTGTTCCTGATGATTACAACGGTGACCCGCACTGACTCGTTCAGTGTCGGGGATTTGTTATGCCACTGCAAGTTTTTGCACGTTCAAATCTTTGTGTTCCTGCTCCGCCTGCCAGATTTCGTAGTGCATCTGTTGGTTCATCCAGCTTTCCGGGGAGGTGTCAAACGCTTTGGACAGCCGTAGAGCCATCTCCGGACTGATACCGGCTTTGCCGTTCAAAATAGCCGAAAGCGTCTTGCGGCTAACGCCAAGCGCCTTGGCGGCATCTGTGACCGTGATGCCAAGAGGTTCCAGGCAGAGGTCCCGAAGGATTTCTCCGGGATGAGGAGGATTGTGCATCTTCATAAATTTTCCTTAGTGATAGTCTTCATAATCAACCAGAACAGCGTTTTCGCCCTCAAACAGAAAGGTAATCCGCCAGTTTCCGCTTACCGTAACAGACCAGGTTCCTTTGCGGTTCCCGGTGAGTTCATGTAACCGAAGCCCGGGAAGATTCATATCGAACGGACTGGTGGACGCATGCAAACGACCCAGGATCAACGACAGCCGTTTGGCATGCTGAGCCTGAATCCCTGCCTTGGAGCCTGTCGTGAAGAATTTTTCCAGACCACGGTGACGGAAACTCTTAATCATATTTTTACAGCGTAACCTGATTCGTTACAGGTGTCAAGTTGATTAGCTCCCTGAACCCGTGCCTGTGTAGGCTTTTCTTTTACAGCGAGTACACACATAAAACAGCGGGAAGGTTTGTCCTCTACTGTTTCTGCCTGCTTCTATTTTCATCCTCTTTTTACATGTCCCACACCTTGGACGAGGCATGGTCATCGAAAAAAGGAATACACCTAAAAGATAGGCAATAATTGATAGTCCAGGGAATACGGCAATTCTTTCGAAACCAAGTCTTGCCAAGACAACAGATGTTAAAACAGCAAGCCCGCCATAAGGGAATAAAAAAATCAACAACCGCTCAACTTGATGAGCTCTATTCAAAAGTCGTCTTTCCAGTTCATGATCGGTGTCATAATCCTCAAATGACTGTTTCTGGTTCACTGGCGTTAGTAAGTTCATAACGAACTAGGCAACCGGACCGCGTACTCGCGGTTCGGTTAGCCTCTTTGTGCTTTGAATTTTCCAGATAAAGACTCCGTTCCATAATAGCAATCCCGCATAAATTCCAGCAATAAGAATCGAAAGAGGCTCCAACTGGCATGTCAGGATAATATCAGTAGGTCTTCGTGATCCACCAATCATCCCTAATCTTGCATTCTCATTGGCAGGTTGAGGACTTATAAAGATGTAACAAAGTCCTATTACTGCCGCTATCACAGGGATAGATGCCAGGAAATTTAGAATGGCTAACGTCTTTTTCATTTTTTCCGCGCACAACGTCGCCTCGCAATGACTCGTTCATTGGCGGGGATTGTTGTCTGGATATTCTTTAAAGAGATAAAGTGCAAGATTCGCCGCCTCAGCGATTTCTTTTAGTTTTCTGGTTAAAAGCATTGCTAGTTCTTCAGCATTTTCAAATTTTCCCCATCCATCTGGAAGATCAATATCTTCTTCAGATCGCAGGACTTCAAGCACTGACAAGAAATCCTCCATTTTCCTTCGCAGAATCTTTCCTTCTTGGCTTTCGCCGATTTTTTGAAGATCCTCTCCTGCCCAGCTCGTTAAAAATTCAATTTTATCGGCCTCTGATTGATCTTCGGGATCGAATACGCCGATTCCGGCCAACGCTGTCTGGCATTTCCAAACGAAAGAGGCTGTTCTCGCCCGTTCATTAAATGTCAGGCCTTCAGCATGAACGAGGGTGGATAATACCATTAAGATTAAGATCTGATATTTCATATTCCTCCAAGACAACGTCGCAGCTCACCGGATCCCGCTTTGCGGGATTCGGTGTGGCTGGTTTGTTGGCATTTTAGTTTACATCTCATTTTTTATTGATGACCACTCAGGATTATCATCCTCTGAATGTTCTCTTCATCCAAAATATGGTTGCGAAGATATCTTTCGACATTATCCCACGAAAGATGAGCGCCGTTTATCATTGGCGAAGCGTTTCCTTTGCTGTCAACAACCTCCATTCCATTTTCCCCATCGCGGTTCTTAAAAAATCTGAAATTTCCAATGGTGGTGGTCATGGTCGATGACACTGTCGCGTTTTTATGTATAGCTCCAAGCCGGGAAGATAGATCTCCATCTTGCACTGTACGCCTGCAGAAGAACAAATTAGATTCTCCTGAGTCTAGGTCTTCCCACAATGGCTTGAGCCTTGAAATAATGTCATTTTGAATTCGTAAAGGATTATTATGAACCCGAAGTGTTTTGACGTTTGACCCGGCAACTAAATCGTACGTAGATGTTGTCAAGGCAAAGAAAAGACTTACGGCAGAGATTGAGAGAATTATAGCAATCAGTTTTTTCATTGGATTTTACGGCTTTTCGGCCCCCGAGTGAGTGTCAGTTGATTCATTCGAAGTTTTTTCTCTAACAACATTCAGGGTTTTAAGCGATTTTGCATACAAGAGAAGCTAGCGCATGGAGATGCGGTTTGGCAAGCATGAAGGCGTTCGAATCCCGGAAAAGCTGCAAAATTGTTTAAAACCTTGTTGG
>PXAS01000426.1 GCA_003565815.1 PVC group bacterium | reverse complement strand
TCCTTGCCGAAGAATTCCTTCACCTTTTCCTGCACTTTGGGCATGCGGGTGGAACCGCCCACGAGCACCACTTCCTTGATGTCGCCGATTTTGACGCCGGCGTCCGCCATGCAGTTTTTCACGGGCTTCATCGAGCGTTCGATCAGGCCGTCCACCAACTGTTCCAACTTGGAGCGGGACAGGCCGATGTTCAAGTGCTTGGGCCCGGAGGCGTCGGCGGTGATGAAGGGCAGGTTGATGTCGTAATTCGTGGAGGAGGAGAGGGCGATCTTCGCTTTTTCCGCTTCTTCCTTCAGGCGCTGCAAGGCCATGGGATCTTTGGACAAATCGATGCCGTTTTCATTCTTGAAATTGTCGGCCAGCCAAGTGATGATTTCCTGGTCGAGGTCGTCGCCGCCCAGATGGGTGTCGCCGTTGGTCGCTTTCACTTCGAAGACGCCGTCCCCGATTTCGAGAACGGAAATGTCGAAGGTGCCGCCGCCCAAGTCGTACACGGCAATGTTTTCCTCGGTTTTTTTGTCGAGGCCGTAGGCCAGCGATGCGGCGGTGGGCTCGTTGATGATGCGGAGGACTTCCAACCCGGCGATTTTGCCCGCGTCCTTGGTCGCCTGGCGCTGGCTGTCATTGAAGTAGGCCGGGACCGTGATGACCGCCTGGGTGATCTTTTCGCCCAGATACGCTTCCGCATCCGCTTTGAGTTTCTGGAGGATCATCGCGGAAATTTCGGGCGGGCTGTAGGTTTTGCCATTGGCTTCAATCTGCGCATCGCCATTGGAAGCCTTGCTCACTTTGTACGGCACGTATTTCAGCTCTTGTTGCACCTCGTCGTATCTCCGTCCCATGAAACGCTTCACCGAAGCGATGGTGTTCAGCGGGTTGGTCACCGCCTGGCGTTTCGCGGCTTGGCCCACCAGACGTTCGCCGTCTTTGGTGAAGGCCACCACGGACGGGGTCGTTCGCGCGCCTTCCGCATTTGGAATGACGACGGGCTCGCCGCCTTCCATCACGGACATACAGCTGTTCGTTGTTCCTAAATCAATTCCTAATACTTTGGACATGGTGTGTTTCCTTTTTTCAATGGGTTCGCGTAAAATTGGTGTTTCCCTACTAGCAACGCCCGTGCCAAGTGGGAAAGCCGAAGGGATGGAAAAGTCATAAGTAACTCAAATACAATGAAATGAGGTTCAGAGACGGAATGACGGGTGTTGGGCGGTGTGCCGGGTTTGTGTCACAATGGCGCACGCTGTGACACGGCGCTGTGTCAAACGAGGTTTCCAAAGGCCTTCGAAATCTTCCCTGCGTGGAATCTAACCGAATTTGCGAGAGAGAAAATGGGCGACCGCGCTCAGGACCACCAACACGCCCACCGCAATCCCCAATGTGAAGATGTCCTGATCAAAAATGGACTCGCCCAACAGGATGAAGGGCACCGCGTAGACAAAGGAAATGGCGATGGACAGACCGAAATAAATGGGGAAAGGCACCCGCGCCAGGCAAAGAAGGTAATTTTTCACGAAATTGGGCATGGCCGGCACCATGCGCACCAGAAAGGTGAAGCGCACCCCCCGGTTGTTGCCGATCTCCGGCAATTTGTGTTTGGTTTTGGCCAGGATTTTTTCCACGATGGGGCGCAAGCCGCTGGCGGCAATCCCCCAGGAGAGCAATAGGTTCACGGACAAAGCGATGGCCGTGCCCGCCAGGCCCACCGGGATCCCGTAGGTGGCCCCCGCAACCATGAAAAAAGGCGTGGTGGGCAGGCCGATCAAGGGCAAGATCGCCAAGGCGCTGAAAAAGAGGTGCGGCGGGGCCGTTTCTTTCCACTCCCGCAGCGCTTCTTGGTCGATCTGCAGGCCCAGGGCATAGAGCGCGCCCAGGAAGACCAGCACGACGATGATTTTGAACAAGGGTTTCCAAAGTGAACGGATATTTTTCATTGGCGGGGATACGTAAGCAAAGCAAAAGGGAAAAGCCACGTTCAAACTTGTCTATTTTTTGAAAAAAGGCAAGGGGAGGGGCTTCATGATAAAATATCCACCTTTCCTTTCTTCTTTTCCACACATGGCCCATGGCGGCGATTACAACCCCGAGCAATGGTTGGACACGGTTCCCGATATTGTGGAGCGCGACATCCGGCTGATGCGCTTGTCGGGGTGCAATACGGTCTCGGTGGGCATTTTTTCCTGGGCCCGGTACGAGCCCCGGGAGGGTAGCTTTGCCTTCGAGTGGATGGACGAAATCCTGGACCGTTTGGCCGCGGCGGATGTCAATGTGCTCCTCGCCACCCCTAGCGCGGCCATGCCGGCATGGTTGCGTCGCAAATATCCCGAAGCCACCCGGATCAACCGGGACGGCGCCCGCGAATTGCAGTCCGGCCGCATGGACCATTGTTTTTCCTCACCCGTCTTTCGCGACAAAGTCCGGGAAATCAACCGGCGGCTCGCGGAACGATATCGGGCGCATCCGGCCGTGAAGATGTGGCATGTCTCCAATGAATACCAGTCCCGTTGTTGCTGTGGGCGATGCGAGGAAGCGTTCCAGGCGTGGTTGCGGACGAAATACGGAACCCTGGATGCCCTCAACCGGGCCTGGTGGTCGTCTTTTTGGGGGCAGACCTTCGGGGAATGGAGCGAAATCACCCCCCACAACCGCGCATTGGACGGATTGAAGTTGGACTGGAACCGCTTTCAGACCGATCAAATCGTGGCGTTCCTGCAACACGAAATCGCGGCCCTGCGGAAAGGAGGCGCCGCACAGCCGGTCACCACCAACATGATGAGTCTTTGGCCCACCGTGAATTTCCAGCGGCTGGCGGATGCCGTCGATGTCATCGCCGATGACTGCTATCCGCTTTGGAAACAAAGCGGACGCGACGAGCGGACCGCCGCGGGCATCGCCTTTGTCCACGACCTACGCCGCGGCATGAAAGGCGGACGCCCCTGGGTGCTGATGGAATCCTGTCCTTCCGTGCCCCAATGGCACAATCCGCCCAAGCTCAAACGCCCCGGCATGGCCCGCATGGAGATGATGCAGGCCGTGGCCCACGGATCGGACGGCGTGATGTACTTCCAATGGCGCAAAGGACGGGGCGGACATGAAAAATA
>PXAS01000328.1 GCA_003565815.1 PVC group bacterium | reverse complement strand
CAAGAGCGTTGGGGTTCCGTTTGCCATGACCAAGGTTCCCGGACTTCGCGAAAAGTTGCGCAACCGCACGTGATCGTCGCGCAGATTGTCGTAATGGCCCCGGAACTGATGCAGGCGCAGGTAAAACATGTTCCGGGCAATCATTTTCACGGTGTCGAAAAATTCCTTGGCGGCCAAGTCGTGCCTCACCTTTCCCTCTTGGATCAACTGGTCAAGTCGGCTGACCTCGCGGGGCAGTTTTTTGATTTGCCTTTGAAGCTTGGAGAGCTGAGCGTCAAGATCCCCCGCCTTGTGATGTTTCTCTTTCGTTCGTTCGTACAGGGCGTCAAATCGCTTCAAAGTCCGGTCCGCTTGCTTGCGGATGGAGGCGAACGACTTGCCGTCTTCCGCGGTTTTGAGTTTCTCGCCCATGTCGGCCAAGTCCTTCAAGATTTTGTCCAAGTCCCGTTTTGATTTGCGCGTCGCGACCAAAACCTTGCCCAGTTCCTTGCGCAGTTCTCCGGTTCGTTCGATCAAGGCCTGGCGCGCGCCGTTGGGAACGGGGCGGTCCTCGAGGATTTCGGCCCACTTCTCGTAGTCTTTGGTGACATAACTCGTCAGTTCGTTCATCCCGAAATGATCGATTTGATATTTGAAGTCGTTTTCCTGCAACCAACGTTGGCAGATGAGCTCCACGGCCTCCCGGACGCCCACCCCGGCGCCAATGTTGAGGATCGCGGCCTCCTTGAGGACCCGACCGTCCTTGGCAACGCTTCGAAAGACGATCCGCTTCGCCCCCGCGATGCTCGGATGGGGAACTTCCCACGCTTCCACCGCAATCTTGACCTTGTCTTTGCCGTGATTGCGACAACGGACCAATTCGAAGCGTTCGACCCCCGTTTCCGGGGGATTTTCATCTCCGGCCTGAAAAACGGGGTCCCAGGTCAACAGGGCGAGTCCGGGTTCCTTCGCGATGTTCGCAAAACTCTCCGCGCCGTGTATGCCCCGGTCAATGACCACGGTAATCGTATGATCCGCGGGCACCCCGAGGTCTTTGCGCATTTTGCGGAACGCGGGCAGGAAAGTGGTCCGCATGTCGTCGTAATTGTCCCGAAGTTGATGCCAGAGCGGGGAACCGTCGGGGCCGTGGAACCAATCGCCGTGAAGCGCCTTGTCCACCCGTTTGGCCGAGGAGACCCACCCGAACAAGATGGGATGCCGGCCCGTGTACAGCTTGGTGTGCGGGTCGAAATACACGTGATCGGGCGCGGTGTTGCCGGTCAACCGGGCATTCATATGCAACATGGATTCCCGAAGGCCGGGCCGCGCGGCCACGCGGTGAAGGTCTTTGCGCAGGGAAACGGGGTTTTTCCGGTCGATGGGCCCCAAAAAGGCTTCCATGGAGGCGTGGTCGAGGGTTTTGGTTTGCTCCAAATTGGCCGCGCCAAGCAAAATGCCCGCGGCCCACTGCCGAAGCAAGCCGCCGTCTTCCGCGTCCACTCCGGCGAGTTGTTCCAGCATGGGCAAAAAGATGAACAGACCCGCGTGGGGAAGCAAACGCGGGAAGGTGGCGGGTGAAGAACACGCAGACCTCTTGCGATCCGTGGAAGCGTCTTCTCCGGCCTTCGCATCGGTTTGAATGTTCTCATCCAGTTGCATGTCAATTTTTTGCACGCCTTGTTCCGAATCGCGTTCCTCCGGCGTGCCGGCGGGCGGATCGCAAGAGGTCCGCGTGTCGGAGGCCATTTCCGCCGCCCGGGTCTTCCGGTATTCGGCAAGGAGCGGACGAAGGGTTTCTCCGCTCAGGGACACCCCGAAGACGTTTTGAACCATCCCGCGCAGGTACCGGGACGGCGCCGCGGAATGGAAAGCGAAAGCCGTTTCCATCATTCCACGAACAAAGGTCGCGATCTCGGGGGTCAGTTTGCGCGGACGTTGCCGGCCCCGGAGAATCTCCAAGAGCATGTCCGGTTCGACTTGGGCCATGGCCTCGGCGATGCGGGCGATGGTGCGGATGTCCATGCCGAAGGTCTCGGCAAGGACTTTGCGTTTCACCCCGGCATTGTATAGGCGACCCGCGCAAAGCCGCAAGGCGAAATGATCGGGACGGTCAGGAAACCTTTCCAGCAATTCCAAGCCATAATACAGCAGAATGACACCCGCTTTTTTGTCTCGCACCACCGCGAAAATCGGATTTGGTTTGCAGGTTCCGAGAAGAGACTGTAGGGGAGTCTCGGCGGCCTCCCTGGAATTCGTTTTCGTTTTCATTGCACGGGGAGGTTTGCCCTATTTTCCCGCTACACGCAAGTTTCAATACGCATTGGCTTCTGCGTTACAAAATGTAATAATCAGCTCTTAATTTGAGGTCTGGTTGCCTGATCCAGCGAACTGATTTCGTGAAAAGGCTTTATGGATCAGGGTCACCAAAGATACCCTTCCTAACCCCCCAAACCCTCAATTTGCCTTGCTTTTCTTGCGATCCCGTGTTTTATTCCATGAATGAAATCGGTGTATATTGAGACGACCATCCCCTCCTTCTATCACGAGACTCGTGAGGAAGCCATGTTTTCCGCGATGCGGCAGTGGACGAGGGAATGGTGGATGGAAGAAAGGCAAAGCTACCATTGCTTCACATCAGACGCCGTGATCCATGAAATTGAGTCCGGGCACCATCCGGAAAAGATGTCGAAACTTGGATTGCTGGAGAATGTGGCACTGCTTGACATCACTTGGGAGATCGAAGAAATCGTCGAAGTATATATTTCGAATTATTTGATGCCAAAAGATGAGCTTGGGGACGCGCTGCATTTGGCAATAGCCTCTTACCACAAAATTGATTTTTTGCTAACGTGGAACTGCAAACATCTGGCCAACGCCAACAAGCGCGACCACATCAGGCGAATAAACGAACGACTCAAACTGTTCACTCCCGAACTCGTCACCCCACTTGAATTAACAGGAGTCTGAAATGCAAAAAATTGAAACGATCGAAGAAGTCAGAAAAATCAGGAATGAAATTTCCCGGAAATATGAATATGACCCAAAGAAATTGGTTCAGTTCTATATGGATCGGCAGAAAACCCGCATTTCAACAATAAGTCGCACCGAACCGCGAGTACGCGGTCCGGTGGACTGAAACGTT
>PXAS01000010.1 GCA_003565815.1 PVC group bacterium | reverse complement strand
CAACAAACTGACCACCAACAAGGTGATCAGCAGAGCGCTGCCTGCTTTGGTTGACTGGGGCGGTTTCATGGGATGGTCTATTCTTACCGCCATTTCACAACCCAACAACTTGTTTCATGTTAGGAATCCGCTTGCTCTTGAAGCGGTCAACATTTTTGTTTTTTTTCAAGATTCTACGAACAATTTTGGCATTCTTAAATACGAATGAAACCAATAACGTGAATTTTACGCGTAAAATGGCGGGCGGCACAAAAACAAAAACGAGGCAAGTGCCATAAAAAAAGAATACCCGTGCGGTGGGTTTCTGTAAAGAAAGTAGATCGGCAGGGGCGCATCTCGGCATTGGTGCAAGGGCGGACTCACCGTTGTCGAAGCTGTCCTCAGCTTTGATATATCCGCTTGATATGAGGTTCTGCAACTGGGACAGTTGCAGCTACGGTTTACGAGCTACCGCCTTTTGGCGGTGCTTTTGCGCGAAAACCTCCGGTGCAAATCGACCCCGATGTTGGCTGCTCGGCGAGATCATGCCCACGGGGCAAGGCATAAAACCGGGTTGGCTTGTGGGCAACGGGCCGGGTGATCGTTCGTAAAACTCTCTACTTCCCCCCTTTCTCCCTCTCCCCCTCTCTCCTTTTATTCCTTGCGTAATTCCTCCCGGATTTCCGCTTCCGAGGTGGCGGTTTCCCAGATGCGGACGGTGAAGGCGCGGACTTCGGGTTCGCAGGCGAAGGCGGGGCGCAGTCTTTCGATGAAGAGCCTGCAGATGTTTTCCACGGTGGAGGGCACCGGGATCATCACCCGCTTCATGTCCATGCGCTCCAGCAATTCGCGCACCTGGCTGTCGCTTTCCTGACAGAGAAAGGCGTGGTCCAATTCCGCCAGGAAGGGCTTCACTTTGGCGGAGATGTCACCGAAATCAATGACCATGCCGGTTTCCGGATTCACATCGCCCTCCACTTCCACCTGCATGCGGTAGGAATGTCCGTGAACGTTGCGGCAAGCGCCGTCGTGGTTGGGCAGACGGTGTCCCATTTCCCAGCGGAATTCTTTGGCGATTTTCATGAGGGGATTTCCGGAAGAGGTGACAAACGCTCAGCGCACCAGTTGGTCGCGAATGCGTTCGGTGGCGGCGACGATGTTTTCGCGGTGGCCGAAGGCGCTGAGACGGAAATAGCCTTCGCCGCTGGGGCCGAAGCCGGCGCCGGGCGTGCCCACGACATGACATTCATGGAGGAGCTTGTCGAAAAAATCCCAGGACCCCATGCCGTCGGGGGTTTTCATCCAAACATAGGGTGCGTTGGTCCCGCCGTATGTGGTGAGCCCCAGGGATTGCAGGCAGTCGAGGATCAGCCGGGCGTTTTCCATGTAATATTTCACGATTTCCAGGGTCTGGGCGCGTCCGGTGGCGCTAAGGGCGGCCAAACCGCCGGCCTGCACGATGTTGGACGGACCATTGAAAAAGGTGTTCTGCCGGCGGGTCCACATTTTTTGCAGCTCGCCGGGTTCACCGTCCTCCGCGCGCAGTTCGGCGGGCACCAGCGTCCACCCCAGCCGCACCCCGGTGAATCCGGCGGATTTCGAGAAACTGTTGATCTCGATCGCGCATTCGCGGGCGCCTTCGATCTCGTAAATCGAACGGGGAAGCGAGGGATCGGAGATGAAATCGGCGTAGGCGCTGTCAAACAGGATGACCGCCTTGTGGCGGCGGGCGTAGTCCACGAAGCCCTGAAGTTGCTCGCGGGTGGCCACGGTGCCGGTGGGGTTGTTGGGACTGCAAATGTAAATGATGTCCACCTTTTCGGTGGGCAATTCCGGAAAAAATCCGTTTTCGGCGGTACAGGGCATGTACACCAGGCCCTCGTATTGTCCGCGGTCGTTTTTCAATCCGGTGCGGCCCGCGATCACATTGGAGTCGACATACACCGGGTAGGCGGGATCCTGAACGGCCACGGTGTTGTCCGTGGCGAAAATCGACTGGATATTGGCGCTGTCGGATTTGGCGCCGTCGCTGACGAACACGTCCGCGGCCCGGACATCCGCGCCCAGGGCGCGGTAATGGGCGGCGATGGCTTCGCGCAGCGCCGCCTGGCCTTCGCTGTCCCCGTACCCGGAATACGTTTCGCGGGAGGCCAGTCGGTCCACGGCGCCGTGCAGGCCGGAAATGATTTCCGGGGCCAGGGGTTCGGTGGTGTCGCCGATGCCGAGGCGCAAAATGTTCGCGCCCGGCGTTTCCGCCTGAAATTCGCGGGTGCGGCGGGCGATTTCGGGGAACAGGTATCCGGCGGTGAGTCGTCGATAAGCGGGGTTGATGCGTGCCATGAAAACAAGGGGGTTGGTGTGAAAAAAACAGGGTGAAACCGGCGAACACCGGAGGGTTGAACGCCAAAACGGAATGCAAAATTGAGCTTCCATGTACCATGACCGGGCGTTGCGGTCAAACCCGGGGATGCGGTCCATGTGAAAAAGAAGTGTTTTTCGATGGACGAAAGCCTTGAAAACCTGTTAATTGTCAGGTGATCAATCTATTGAAAATTCTCACAAGATTTTGGAGACCCGAACATGCGTAGAGTCGTTATCACCGGTTATGGAGTTGTCAGCAGCATCGGAAACAACAAGTCCGAAGTGCTGGAATCCCTGCGTGCGGGAAAGTCGGGCTTGCGCTTTTCCGAGGAATACAAGGAAAAAGGATTTCGAAGTCACGTGTATGGCCCCATCAACATGGACGTGGCCGATCACGTGGACCGCAAACTCCTGCGCTTCATGGGCGAAGGCGCGGCCTACAACTACATCGCCCTGCGGGAAGCCATTGAGCACGCGGGTCTGCCCGATGAGAAGGTGTCCCATGAGCGCACCGGCCTGATCACGGGCACGGGCGGGACCTCCACCGCCAATGTCACCGCCACCATTGACTTGGCCCGCAACAAAGGCGCCAAACGCGTGGGCCCGTACATGGTGCCCCGCACCATGTCCAGCACCAACAGCGCCTGCCTGGCCACCGCCTTCAAAATCCGCGGACACAACTACAGCATCAGCTCCGCCTGCGCCACCAGCGCCCACTGCATCGGCAACGGCATGGAACTCATCCAGGCCGGCAAGCAGGACATCGTCTTCGCCGGCGGCGGCGAGGAACT
>PXAS01000033.1 GCA_003565815.1 PVC group bacterium | reverse complement strand
TGAACGTGGTTGGCAACCTGGCCCCCATGCTCGGACTGCTGGGGACGGTCCAAGGGATGATCGCGGCCTTCGCCACCCTCGCCCAGCAAGGGGCCTCCGCGGGCAGCTTGCTCGCCCTGAGCATTTCCCAGGCCCTCTACACCACCGCTTTCGGCTTGTTCATTGCCATTCCCTCCCTGGCCTTTTTCTACTACTTCCGCAACCGGGCGTCCACCATCATTCTGACCATGGAACGCTTGACGATGGATGAGATCAAGATCCTGCGCAACGTCGAAGTCGTGGAAGAATAAGACTTTCTCCATAACGCCCATTTTCCAAAGGTTCCGATGAACAAGAGGTTTACATGAAGAAAAGAACACCAGACGCGGTGAACTTGACCCCGATGATCGATATCGTCTTTCAGATGATCATCTTCTTCGTGTTCACCATTGACTTGGATCGTGAAAAATTCGACAGGGAGATTGAAGTGCCGGACGCGGAACGCGCCGAAGTGATTGAAGAATTCGAGCCTGCGACCGTGTACGTGCAGGTGATGGCGAATGGCAACATCAAGATCGGGGCCACGCCGATGAACCAAGCCACCTTTCGGAATATTATTCGGGCCACCCGCGCCCGCGAGGGCCAAAATGTACCCATTCTGATTTACGGGGACGGGCGCGCCCGTCACCGGGACCTCCGCCGGGTCATGGACATCTGTTCTGAAGAAGGCCTCTGGCGAATCAACGTCATCGGCATGGTGCAACGATCCGAAGGCGTACAATAATCAAGGAGGGTGAATTATGTCACGTAAACGCAGACATCTGAGAAAACCGAAGCGGGACCGGACCATGGAGGATATCCCCATGACCCCGATGATTGACGTCGTCTTCCAGCTGCTCATCTACTTTGTTTTTACGTTTGAAATCCCCGATATTTTGTCCCGCATGGAGGTCTTCCGCCCGGCGCCGGATCAAACCCAGAGGGAACCAGATGAAAATGTACGCCGCCATACCATTGGCGTCTATTGGGATCAGGCGACGGACAGGGGGTTTTTCACGTACAACGATCAACGCGTCAGTGCGCAGGCCTTGACCACCCGCATGGGGATGATCGCCAACATCAACCCCGAGCAAAACATCATGGTCTTGGCCACGGCCAACAGCTATCACCGCGACTTGGTCTTCGTGCTCAATCTCTTGCACGACGTGGGGCTGAAAAACGTGGCTTTGTTGAGTTCCGACTAAGGACTCGTCCAAAAATTAGTTTTGTATGCCCGAATGGTTGGCCATAACGAATTGGATTCCATTGCTTTGGTTTTGCGCGAGACCCCTCGGCGAAGCATCCGCAGGTTTATTGATCTTCTCCCATTCGCGGGGCTTTCCATCTTCACCTGCATTCTCTTTGGTTGCGGATGAAATCTGCGTTAGGGGCGAGCAGTCGGGGCGGTAGCTCGTGGAACTCGCTACGCGCACTCCAGGGCGCTTCGCGCAGGGGCCGGCTTTGTGCCAAGGGGCGATTATGGGTCTGTCGGTGAAGAGTGGGCGCAAGTTTTTGCGGCTTTTTGAGGGGGCCTAATCTCTTGGTCGCAAGTGGATGTGTACCGGGCCGGTGTGTTCGCCGGAGACGCCGGGGAGGCGGATCAGTTCTCCCCAACTGATGCGGTGGATCTCCCCTTCGGTTGCTTTTTCCATGGCGGATGCATCCTCCAAGACTTTCATGGCTTCCAATTCGAATACCGTGAGGACGGGGGGGGCTTCTTGTCCTTGTCCCGCATCCAGCGTGCGGGCATTGGTGGCCAATACCGGTCCGGGCAATTGCACTTGAATTTGAAAGCGCATGCCCTCCGCCAGGGCTTTGACCAGTTCTTCGGAACTTTCCTTGCCGCTCAGTTTGAAGGGATTGCCGTGGCGCATGAGGTTGCGCAGGTCTTGTTCGAGTCTTTCTTTTCGCTGGGCCCGGGCTTTGGGCGCATCCACCCGCACCCGGGTTTGCGCGGAGGTACGCGCCCGCGGCGAAACGGGAGGGACTCGCACGGTCAAGACATTGTCGCGCATCATGAAGTGAAACCGGGGACGGTGGTCCTGTTGTTTCCCGGGCGGGGTGAGATAAAAGGGCGCGTCGGTATCGACACGGATATCCAGTCGGGAGACGTCATCGAAACGATACCGGACCGTGAATTTTTTTCCGTCCTCCAAGGGTGAAATTTCGTGGGACAGATAGCGGACGCCTTCGCCGTGGTGTTCGGCGGCTTTGGTCAGGATCGCTTCGCTGAACCACCATTCTTCCGGCGGCATGTCCACGTGGGCGCGGGCATAGTCCAGCAAGGCTTTTCGGGCGGTGGTGACGATTTCCAGCACGCCACTGCCGTCTTCTTCCAGGAGAATGCGGGTTTCACGGGTGAAGCATCCGCTCAGGAGCAAAACCAGTCCCAAAAACAGAGCGGGGTACGGGGCGCGGAATTTCATCATGGTGTATCTGCTTGCTCGGATGTTGGGGGGGCTTCCTGGAAATCTCCGGGTCGTTCCAGGGCATAGCGGATGATTTCGGGAAGTTGTTCGGGTCGAACCCCTTTCCAGAAGATGGTCCAGTCCCCTTCGCGGTGGTGTCCGCCGGAGTTTCGTTCGTACCACTGGTTGATGGGGTTGTTGACACGGGATCGCCAAAAGAGGGCGGATTGGGGCACGCAGGCTTCTTCCCAGAGTTCCTGGGCGAGGCCTTCGCCGCGGGCTTCGGTGCCGACCGCGAATTTGGAAAGATATTTTCCGGCGGGGTGGTCTTCCAGCACGACCGCGCCGCGATAGCGGGTTTCCAGAAAGATGTCGCCGGCGGCATGAAGCGAAGCGGGATCACGGAGGGGCTTGCCGAAGGCTTCGCGCATCAGGCGGGCCAAACGGTTCATATCGATGGCCTTGAGATCCGTATGGTGTTCGAGGGTGCTTCCGGGTCGGATGATGCTGCCCATGCCGCGCACGGTGAACATTTCTTCGAGCAAATGCAGGGGCGAGGCCACACTGATATGGAGTCCCGGATTGTGTCGAAGCCACCGCTCCCCGAGTTGCACGGCCGCCCGGTCCCGTTCGGCGAGCACGTGGGGATTGACGCGATGGGTGTAATGATAAAAAATCTTTTCCCCGTCCGTGCCCCGGAGCATGCCCTG
>PXAS01000346.1 GCA_003565815.1 PVC group bacterium | reverse complement strand
TGGGGGAAAACAACCACTGATCACACGGATGGGCACTGATGCTTGGGTTGGGGCAGGGCATGGAAAAGGGACCGGAAACGTAGATCGGCAGTCCCTTGCCGATAACCTGCCGATAAGGAACCACGGATGGTCACGGATGTTCGCGGATTTTGATGGGGGAAAACAACCACTGATCACACGGATGGGCACTGATGCTTGGGTTGGGGATGAAATCCCTTGGGAACTTCCGGCGATCCTCGACGGTTTGCCCGCTCAGCCTTGCAAAAGGGACTTCGTTATTCTTCCTTCGCGACGAATCCACAAAGGGGACGGATTTCGTCCAGACTGGTGGTGCCCGAGGTGAGCAAGTTCCAAGCGGCATCGAAGAGGGACGGCAACCCCCAGTCGCGAACCTGTTGACGCAGCACCTGTTCAGCGGGATGTTCGATGATCAGGGCTTTCTCCTTCTCCCGAAGTCTCCAGACTTCAAAAACGCCGGTTCTTCCCCGATATCCGATTCCGCCACAGTTCCCGCATCCTTCCGGAGCGGCGGCATACAGGGTTTTCGGGGCTTTGCGACCGATGGATTTCAGCCAGGCTTTGTCATGGTCGGAAACCGGGACCTCTTTTTTGCAGTCGTCACAGAGTGTTCGCACCAGGCGCTGGGAGACCACGGTTTCGAGCAGGGCCGCGATCTCGTGATCCTTGACGCCATAATTGCGCAAGGACATCACCGCGCCCACGGCATCGCGGCTGTGCAGGGTGCTGAGCAGGACCTTGCCGGTGGCGGCGGCGTCCACCGCCGCGGCGGCGGAAAGCGGATCGCGGATTTCTCCGAACATGATGTCATCGGGGTCCAGACGCATTACCGACCGAAGGGCCTGTGGAAAATCGAAGTCGGTTTCCGGCGAAACCTGGACCTGATTGACCCCTTCGATGCGGTACTCCACCGGATCTTCGATGCTGACCACGCTGCGGGTTTGTTTTCGCAGTTGATTCAGCAACGCGTACAGGGTGGTGCTTTTGCCACTGCCTACCGCCCCGACCACCAAAAAGAGCCCCTGGATGTTTCCCAACCACTCTTGGATCAGATTGGATTGCTTTGCATTCATGCCCAGTTCGGTCATTTCCGCGCGGATCCGCCCGGCATCAAAAATCCGAATCGAGAGTTTGTCCCCGGAAACGGTGGGCATGCAACTGATCCGCAGATGAATTTTCCGTTCATCCAGTTGGTATTCCGCCCAGCCTTCGCTGGGGCGAATGACCGGACCCGGATCGAGTTGGGCCTGCACTTTGAAGTGGTTGAGCATTCGCTCCGAAAGGGTTTTGGGGATCAAAACCGCATCGTGCAATGCCCCATCCACGCGCATCCGGAGACAGAAATCTTCGGCACCCGGATCCAAATGAAGATCCGATGCGGAAACCGCAATCGCATCCTCGAGCAACGCGTGATATATTGTATCCAAACCCTCCACGTCTTCCAGGGACGTGTCTGAAGATGGATCTTTTTCCCGGAGGCCCAGTTTTTTCTGGAACCGGGGGGCAAGGGATGACTTGAGCGGGCGGGGTCTTTTTTCCTGATCTTTCAAAATAGATGCTCCGGTTGAAAATTTCGTGCCATAAGCGGCGTATATGAAGCGAGTATTCCGTCAGAAAAATGGTACTGCGAAAAAAAATTAGTCAATCAGCCCCATTTTTTTTCGTTTGCGGTAGAGGGTGGCGCTGTCGATGCCCAGCGTCGCGGCCGCTTCATCGAGGCTCTCGGACTGATCGAGGACTTTTTGGATATGGAGTTCCGTCAATTTGTCCAAAGAGACGGGGTGGCCGGGACCGGGGGAGACGGGCGTCGCAACGGTCAGTTCGGGCGGCAGACTGTCGATGCCGATGGGGCTGGAATCGGCGAGAATCACGGTGCGTTCAATGACATTGCTCATCTCCCGGAGGTTCCCCGGCCAAGGATAGTTCAGCAGCGTTTGCCGCGCCGCATCATCGAAGGACATGGCGCCGCGGCCATGATGGTTACCGTAGTACGCGAGATAATAGTCGATCAGGTCCGGCAGATCCTCCATCCGTTCTTTGAGGGGCGGCATGTGGACGGAGATGACGTTGAGGCGGTAGAGCAGATCTTCACGAAACCCGCCGTCGGTGATTTTTTGTTTGATCGGGCTGTTGGTCGCGGAAATCACCCGGATATCGGCCGTCCGTTCCTTGGCCTCTCCCAAACGCTCGTATTTCATTTCCTGCAACAGCCGGAGAAGCCTGGGCTGAATTTTCAGCGGCATGTCTCCGATTTCATCCAAAAACAGGGTGCCGCCTTCGGCCACATGCACTTTCCCCCAACTGTCGTTGACCGCCCCGGTAAAAGCTCCCCTGACGTGACCGAACAATTCGCTTTCCAAGAGGTGTTCGGAAAGGCTGGGGCAACTGACGGTGACGAGAGGTTTTTCGTTTCGTGAACTCCGGCGGTGGATTTCCCGGGCCAACACCGATTTCCCGGTTCCGCTGGGGCCCAGCAGTAAAATGCTCGCGTCGGTGATGGCGGCACGGAAGGCAATGTCAAAAGCCTGCTGGGTTTTCTGATTTTTGGAGTGGAAAATCAGGTCCCCGATTTCGGGGTCGCGTGGAGAGGCGTTTGCGGAGGGAGGGGTGCCCCGCCTGCCATTTCCCCGCGTCTCCAGCGTTTCTTCCAGCTCCCGCAACACTTTGCGGAGTTCTCCGGGCGCAAACGGTTTCTGGATGTAGTCCTGGGCATGTTTTTTCATGGAGGTGACCGCCGCCTCCACGGTGGTATGCTCGGCACAGACAATCACCGGGACTTCCGGATACCTGCTTTTCAGCCCGTCCACGTGAGAGAGATCCTCTTTTTTTCCAAAGCGTTGACTGACAAAGATCGCGTGAATCCCATGCTCTTCCTCCATGATCCGGTGAATTTGACGGATGGAAACCGCGGGAATCATGGAATGACCGGCTTTCTCCATTTCGACGTTCGCGCATTGCAACAAGGCTTGATCTTTATCCGCAAAGAGAATTTTCATTCTCTCGATCTTACAATAAATTCCCCGGGTTGTGAAGATTGAAAACGGGAAATCAGGTGATGTCGTTTCCGGTGGGATTCCGACGATGATCCGCTCCCGGCGAAGCATCCGCAGGATCACTCAAATCTCAAAAAATCAGCCGTAGGCCAGGTGATCCCTCCTAGAGCTTTTTGACCGCTTCCCGCAAGGCTTCGGCCACTTCTTTGGGCTCTTGCTCCGCCTCTTCCCCGCGGAGCGAAGCGGCTTCGATCGGCGTTCCAAACCGGACACTGACCTTCCCCGGTCTCGGCCAGCGGCGTCCACGGGGAAGGGCGGCGTGCGCCCCGTCGATATAAATGGGCACGACGGGCACGTCACGATGTTGCAGGAGGAGGCCGATGCCGGGCTGAAACGCCTGCAGCGATCCGTCTTCCGAAACGTGTCCCTCTGGAAACCATACCAGCGGATGGCCGTTGTCCAGCACCTGAACGGCCACCGCAAGGCTGGACATCGGGCCGCGTTTGGCGTCGATGGGCACCACATGGGCCATGCGGCTGAGTTCCCGGCGAAACAGGTTGCGAAACATCACCCCGGTATATCCGGCCCAAAAACAGTCGCGGACCCGTGTATATCCCAGCGCCACCCCCAGACAGGGGGCATCCAGAAAACTCCCATGGTTCGGGGCGAGAATGCACGGACCCTCGGGCAGGTTCTCACGTCCGGTGGTTTTGATCCCCAGGGTCAGGCGGAGATACATGCGCAGCAGGCCGTAGAACAGGCTTGCAATCGCCAGGCGAAACGGTCCCCGCGGGGAGGCCCAGCGCAATTCTTTTTCACTGAGCAGGGATTCTGGATTTTCCAGGTTTTTGGGGCGGTCCCCGGCGTCGGCTTCCTCCGCTTCGGTGATGATTTCCATCAAATCCCGCACACGTTCCGCCTGGCCCAATTGCTCTTCGGTGACGGTCACGCCGGTTTTATTTTCAATGGCCAGGGTGAGTTGCACCCATTCCAGCGAATCAATGCCCAAGTCCATTTCCAGGTTGGCACCGGGAGAAACGGGCCGTTCGGGATATCGTTCACAAAGCAGATCCCACAGCTTTTCGGCACGGGGATCCTCCAAGAGGGCGCGGTCGGCGCTGGAGAATTCGTCCACGGAAATGGGCGTCTGTTTTTTGGGCGCGTCCGCTTCGGTCCCGGCCTTTTCAAAGGCCTCCGCAAGCGAATGGCGGCGAAGCTTGCCCAGCCGGGTCCGGTCGAGGGATTCAGAGGTGATTTTGACGTGGGCCAGTTGCTGATAGGAGGGCAGCCCTTTCCCCCGTTCTTTCAGGGCATCGCGCAACATCTTTTCCGCCTTTTCCGCGCCATTGTCCCGAATGAATTTGTTTTCGGCGACCACCAGCGCCGCCAGTTGCTCCCGATGTTCCAGGATCCCGATTTCCTCCACGCCCCGGGTGTCCCCATAATGCGCCTCCAGTTTTTCAGGATCGACATTTTCCCCGCCCTGCAGGGCGATGCGGGTGGAGATTCGTCCGCTGAGCGAAACAAAACCCGACGCATCGATCGATGCGATGTCCCCGGTGCGGAACCATCCGTCGTCCGTGAAACTTTCCCGCGTTTCCTCTTCCAGGTTCAAATATCCGGAAAAAACGTTCGGGCCTTTGGCCAACAATTCGCCCCGCTTTGGGTCCTGGTGATCCCGCTCCGAATCTCCGTCCTCATTTTCCAAGGCGTCAGGGTCAATGCGCAGCTCCACGCCCTCAACCGCGCGGCCGATGGAGGTGTAGGGACCTTCTTCGGGTTTTTTGATGGTCAATAGCGGGGAAGTCTCGGTGAGACCGTACCCAATGGCCACCTGCCATCCCAGCGCCTCCAGGTTCCGGGCCAGCAGGGGATCGAGCAATGATCCGCCCGAGGCAAGCAGGCGCAGGCGCGGGGCGGCCTTTTTGCGCAGAAACCCGAAGAGGTACCTTCCGACGGGTATCCCCAGCCGATTTCCGAGGCGTCCCAGCGCCAAAGCCGCCCGCGTGTAGACGCTTCCGCCCGGAATTTCGCCCAATTTATCCGTCAACCCGCCGAAAAAGGCCTTGTAAAGTCGCGGAACCCCGATGGTGACGGTCACTTCCCCCTCTCGCAGGGCCGTGGCCAGTGCCTTTCCGGTCAGGCCCGCGGGAAGAATCACGGGAAGTCCGAAGGCCAAAGGGGTCAACATGCCGATGACAAAAGGATACACGTGGTGAAGGGGCAGGGGAAGCAATACCCGGTCATCGGCACGGATCAGCCCGCTGCGGGCGGCGGTTTTCAATTGAAAAAGGAGATTTTCGTGCGTGAGGGGCACACCCTTGGGTGCGCCGGTGGTGCCGGAGGTATAGAAAAGAACGGCCGTGTCCCCGGGGGCCGGCTCCGCGGGGTCGCCGGTTTTGTCATTGAACAGCGCCTCCCAAGAGGTTTCGTCATTTGTTTCGGAATGCGAACCGTCCAGAACAAAATGTTCCAAGTCGGGGCCGTTCTTCAGGGCGGCAAGCCTTCGGGCCAGGCGAGCGGTGGTCAGGATTACCCGTGCTCCGCAGTTTTTCAACACCGCGACGAGATCTTCGTCCGGCATCTGACTGTCCAGGGGCACACAGACCCGCCCCGCGCGCAGGATGCCGATGACGGCGATGATGGCCTCGCCGGATGCGGGAGCAAAAAGGGCCACCGGCGCTTCCTCATCCTGATCTTTCCGTTTCCGCAAACCTGCGGCCAGCCGGTCCGCGGTTGCGCGCATCTCAGGGAACGTCCAGGTATCCGACCCGTCCCGGGTAAACGCCACCAAAGCGGTGCCGTCATGTTCCGGGGGAAAATCGACAAGTGTTTCGGGCAAATGATTTTGATTCAACGCTGACATGGAATGGCCTCCAGGGTCTCGGTTCTCCTTCAGGCCACGGTGATGCGGTCATCCAAATAGACATCCTGAATGGTGTGCAGCATGTCGATCCCGGCGGCGCGGGGACGTTGGAAAACCTTGCGTCCGGAAATCAACCCACACCCTCCGGCGCGCTTGTTGATGATGGCGGTGCGTACGGCCTGTTGATAGTCATTGTCGCCGGAGGCGCCCCCGGAATTGATCAAGCCGATCCGTCCCATGTAATTGTTGGCCACCTGCCACCGGCAGAGGTCGATGGGATGATCGCTGGTTAATTCGGAATACATGCGGTCATCGGTTTTGCCGAAGTTTTCCAAGCGCGTGTAGCCGCCATTGTGGGTGGCTTGCTTTTGTTTGATCAGGTCGGCCTGCAGGGTGACGCCGAGGTGATTGGCCTGCCCGGTGAGGTCTGCGGAGGTTTCGTCGTTGAGGTCGTCGTGCCGGAAGGCTTTGTTGCGGACATAGCACCAGAGCACGGTGAACAGCCCGAGGTCGTGGGCATGGGAAAACGCGGCCGTGACTTCCTCGATTTGCCGGTTGGATTCCTCCGATCCGAAGTAGACGGTGGCGCCCACGCCGGCGGCGCCCATCTCGGCGGCCCGGTCCACGTCGGTGAAGAAAATTTGATCGTGGGTGTTCGGATGGGACAGCAGCTCGTTGTGGTTGAGTTTGAGGATGAACGGGATGTGGTGCGCGAATTCCCGTGCGACCTGGCCGAGGACGCCGGCGGTGGAGGCCACCCCGTTGCAGCCCCCTTCAATGGCGAGGGTGACGATATTCCGAGGGTCAAAATAATCCGGATTTTTGGAAAAACTGGCCCCGGCGGAATGTTCGATGCCCTGATCGACCGGGAAAAGTGACAAATATCCCGTCCCGCCCAGCCGACCGGCGTTGTAGAGGCGTTGCAGATTGACCAGGACCGGATTGGGGCGGTCCGAATGCATAAATGACCGATCCACAAAACGGGGTTCCGGCAACGTCAGCCGTGTTTTGGGAATACAGGTGCAGATGTGATCCATGATGTGTTCGGCGTCTTGTTCCAAAAAGGTCTCGATGTGCTTGTTCATGTTGTTTCCTTGATCGAATTTCAGGTTTGCGAAAGTGTCTATAATTCAGCATACGCCATGCCAGCGTGTATGGTTCCGCAAACCCTGCATTTGCCGGACCGTTGAATTGCAATTTGCACGAAATCGCTTCGCCCTTCATGCTTTCTGCATGATGGAGAGCGGACGGGCGCCTTCGCCGCGCCGTCGCGGGCGGGGGGGCATGGAAGATTTCAGCCGTTTGGGGCGGACCCGAATTTCCCCGCATTCGGATTTTGCAAAGAGAACCTTTTTTCATTATGAGGAAATGCATGTATGATGGCCCTTCGTTTCCATCACATTCAACCTCCTTTTGATTCATGACCACATCCACACCCTCATCTTTCACTTCCGAACCGGATGCCGGGGGGCATTTCGGACCTTACGGCGGCATGTTCGTGCCGGAAATTCTTGTGCATCCCCTGCAGGAATTGACCCGGGCCTATCTGGAAGTGCGTGAAGACGACGGCTTTCAACAGGAACTGGCCGCTCTCCTGGGCGAGTACGTCGGGCGTCCGACCTCCCTGTATTTCGCGAAGCGCTTGACCGCCTCGTTGGGCGGCGCCAAAATTTATTTGAAACGCGAAGACCTCTGCCACACCGGCGCCCACAAGATCAACAACAGTTTGGGTCAGGTATTGTTGGCCCGGCGCATGGGCAAGCGGCGGATTATTGCCGAGACCGGCGCCGGACAGCACGGGGTGGCCACGGCCACGGTTTGTGCCATGTTCGGTCTGGAGTGCGTGGTGTACATGGGGGAGGTGGACATGAAGCGGCAGGCCTTGAATGTCTACCGCATGCGTCGCTTGGGCGCGAAAGTGGTCGGGGTGACCGCCGGACAAAAAACGCTCAAAGAAGCGATCAGCGAAGCCATGCGCGATTGGGTCACCAACATCGAAAGCACCCACTACATCATTGGATCGGCTTTGGGGGCGCATCCCTATCCGATGATGGTTCGGGACTTTCAATCCGTCATCGGCAAGGAAGCGCGCCGGCAGATTTTGGAACGGGAAGGCAAGCTGCCCGACCTTTTGGTGGCCTGCGTGGGCGGCGGCAGCAATGCCATCGGATTGTTCCACCCTTTTCTCGGGGACGAAGGCGTGAAGATGGTGGGCGTGGAGGCCGGGGGATTGGGCGCCGGCCTGGGCGAACACGCGGCCCGCTTCAACGGCGGTTCGCTGGGGATTCTGCAGGGAACCAAGACCTATGTTCTCCAGGACGTCGAGGGGCAAATCAGCCTGACCCATTCGGTGAGCGCGGGCTTGGATTATGCCGCCGTGGGCCCCGAACATGCCTGGCTGAAAGATGCGGGGCGGGTGACATATACCGCCGTGGAGGATCAGGTGGCCGTGGACGCTTTGAGTGAATTGAGCCGGATGGAGGGAATTCTTCCGGCCCTGGAAACCGCCCACGCCGTGGCCCATGCCATGCAAATCGCGCCGACAATGGACAAAGATCAGATTGTGATCATCAATTGCTCCGGACGCGGGGACAAGGATGTGCAGGAACTCGCGCTTTGGGAAGAAAAGCAAGCCGCGAAAAAAGAGGCGGACGCTCAATGAAGAGCATGACCGGTTTCGGGGAGGGCGCCGCATCCTCGGCGGGTATCCGGGTCCGGGTGGAATTGAGCAGCGTCAACCGTCGCAACCTGGATACCCAGATTTCCCTGCCGCGGCCTTTTTCTGCCCTGGAAGCCCATTGCGCGCAAGTCATCCAGAAAAAACTGCACCGGGGCAGGGTACAGGTGCGGGTGGATGTGCGTCAGGATGCCGTGGACAGGACCTTGATTTTGGATGAAGTCCGCGCCGACGCCGCGCTGGAGCGCATGAATGACTATGCCGCCGCCCGCAATCTTTCCCCGGTGGCCTCGGTGCGGGAAATCGTGACGCTCCCCGGGGTTTTGCGGGAAGAGGAATCGGATTTGGATGCCAACGAGGTGGTGCCCCCGCTCGAAATGGCGCTGCGGGCCGCGTTGGATGATCTCCTCGCCATGCGGGAGGCGGAAGGCGCCCATTTGCGGGAAACCCTGCAAAAGCAACTCGCGGGCCTTCGCGCCCTCATGGAGGATCTGGACCCCCTGGTCGCGGAGGCGCGGGAATCCCTGGTGCCGCGGTTCCGGAAAGCCATGCGGGACTTGCAGGTGGACCCGGATGCGGCCGACGCGCGGCTGTGGCAGGAGGTCGCGTTGTATGGTGAGCGCTCGGATGTCCGTGAGGAGACGGATCGGATTCGGGGTCACCTGCAGCAGGCGGAGGAGAAAATTTCAGGAAACGACCCCTGCGGACGGGCCCTGGATTTTCTTTGCCAAGAGCTGGCGCGCGAATTCAACACCCTGTCGGTGAAGGCGGCCCGGGCCGACATCAACCGGCTGGCCCTCGAGGGCAAGGAGCGGGTGGAAATGTTCCGGGAACAGGTGCAAAACGTCGAATGAACGCCCTTGGATATCCCCGCCCGGTTTTGTTATTGGTCAGCGCCCCCTCCGGCGCCGGCAAAACCACGCTTTGCCATCAACTGCTCGCCGCGGAGTCCGCCCGACTCCGGTATTCGGTCAGTTGCACCACGCGTCCGCCGCGCAAAGGAGAAACCGACGGGGCGGACTATTTTTTCCTCAGCCGCGAGCAGTTTGAAACGGAAATCGCGGCGGGAGCCTTTCTGGAATACGCGGAAGTGTACGGCAATTATTACGGAACCCGCATCTCCTTTTTGCGGGAAACCCTTGAACAGGGCATTTCCGTGCTCATGGACGTGGATGTCCAGGGCGCGGACATTATCCGCAAAGCCCTGCTTGCTCCCGGCGGCGATGCGGTGATCCGGCGCGCGTTTGTCGATGTTTTCATTCATCCGCCCTCCCTGGATGCCCTGCGCGCGCGCCTGGAAGGCCGGGGCAAGGATGATCCGCACGTGATCGAACGCCGCATGCGCAACGCGGAAATCGAGATCGGGATGGCGGATGAATACCGCTTTCAGTTTGTCAACGAAGATTTACCCGCCGCCTTTGAAACCTTCAAGGCCATTTACCATGCCGCCGGCCACCTGACCGTGGGCGCCGGCGCCCTTTCATCCCCATAAGGAAACCACGATTTGAACACGACAATGCCGAGCCTGACATGAGCGTCGCCGATTCCTCTTTGGACCTGCCCGATTTTTTGCGGGAAGGCGTTCGTTTTGCCTGTACGCAATGCGGCGCCTGTTGCACGGGCGCCCCCGGAAAGGTCAGGGTCGGTGCTTCCGAACTGGAGGCCATCACGGCGTATTTGGGGCTGGAACCCTCCGGACTTTTCCCGCGATTGTGCAAAACGGAGAACGGGGAAATTTTGATCCGCGAACGGGACAACGGGGATTGTGTGTTTTATCATGACGGGGGCTGTCAAATCCACGCCGTCAAACCCAGGCAATGCCGATTATATCCCTTTTGGTTCCGCAACGTCCGCAGCGAAGACGCATGGGCGCGCACCTGCGAAGCCTGCCCGGGCATTGGCACGGGACCCGTGATCTCCCCCGAGGAAATCCTCCGGCAGGTGCAGGAGGATTTGGCGGATTGAACGCACATGTCGCGCATTGGGCTTGATTCCCCACGCAGACTGCTTAAAGGTTGATTATGGATTTATCAGTTGTCATCCCGGTGTATCATGAAGAAGAAAACGTGGACCTCCTTTGCGAGGCGCTTCATGAGGCCTTGTCCCCGCTTTCGCTTTCCTTCGAGGTGTTGCTTGTGGATGACGGGAGTCGCGATCAAACCTGGCCCAAACTCAAGGAAAACGCGGCCAAATATCCGTTTTTGCATTTGATCCGGTTCCGGCGCAATTTTGGGCAGACGGCGGCCATGGCGGCGGGCATCGAGCACGCGCGCGGCGAAATCATCGTCACCATGGACGCGGATTTGCAGAACGACCCCAAGGACATTCCGTTGCTGTTGGAGGCCATCGAAGACGAGGATATCGATGTGGTGAGCGGCTGGCGGAAGGACCGCAAGGATCCATTTTTGAGCCGGAAGTTGCCTTCCATGATGGCCAACGGCCTCATCAGTAAAATCACGGGCGTGCATTTGCACGATTACGGCTGCACCTTGAAGGCGTATCGGCGGGAAGTGATTCAGCATGTGCGGCTCTACGGGGAAATGCATCGGTTTATCCCGGCGCTGGCGCATTGGGTCGGCGGCAATGTCATTGAGGTGCCCGTGAACCATCATCCCCGTCGTTTTGGGGAAAGCAAATACGGCATCGGGCGGACCCTGCGGGTGGTGCTGGACTTGATCACGGTGAAATTTCTGTTGCGCTACAGCACCGGTCCCATGCAGATTTTGGGTAAGGTGGGCTTGCAACTGGGCTTTCTGGGGATGCTGTTGTTGGGCATGATCTTCGGGCTGAACGTGGTCGCCAATCTGTTGGACGCGGAGTTTTGGGGCTTTGATTTGGTGAAGCGTCCGGTGTGGCCGATCATGGGGTTCATGCTGGTGGGATTCGGCGTACAGTTCGTGGGGTTGGGGCTGATGTCGGAATTGCTGATCCGCACCTACCACGAATCCCAAAACAAGCGCACTTACACCATTCGCGAAGAAAGAATGCCAGGGGAATGTGCCCCGGACTCCGACAGGCCCGCTCCCGATATCCAGCCCGTCAACAAGGACTGAAGCGTGGACATCGAACTCCCGATCGGTTCTCTGGTGGCCATGGGTCTGGTGTTGACCTTTGGGTGCCTGGGCTGGATCTGGATCTTTTCCGCCACCCAGAAACATCAACGGAAACTGCGGGAGGGCATGGCCTGGTTGGATTGGCGTCCGCTGCCCCTGGGCATGGTATTCTTTTTTTTCAGCTCGATCGCCCTGGGTTTGCTCCTGCAGGTGGTCGGCTTCATGGTTTTCGGGCGTTTCGCAGGCGTGGAGCAACTCGCAAACCTGCATCCCCTGGTGCAGTTGCTGGTTTCCACCCTCAGCATGCATGTGCTGATCGCCGCCGTTTTCCTGTGGATGACGCGCAATCAATCCATTCCCCTCGATGAGGTGCCCGCCTTGCGGCACAAACATTGGTGGTTGAAATTCCCCCAAGGTCTCGCGGGGTATTTGCTGGCGTTTCCCGTGGTCATCCTGGGCGCAATGCTCACGCAGGCGGTTTTTCCGCGCTTTGGCGTTGACCTGGAGCCCCAGATTTTGGTGCAAAGTCTGGGCCGCTTCGAGAGCCTCCCCCAACGAATCACCCTGTTTTTCTTTGCGGTTCTGCTGGTGCCGTTTTGCGAGGAACTCATTTTCCGCGGCTACCTGTTCCCCTGGATTTCGCAGCGAACCGGGTTTTGGGGCGGTTTGGTCTTGCACAGCTTGCTGTTTGCCTGGGTACACATGAATGCGGCCAGCTTTTTGCCACTGTTTGCTTTCTCCTGCGTGTTGGGGATCAGCTACGTGTATACCAAAAGTCTGCTGACCGCTTTTTGGATGCATGCGATCTTCAATGCGGTGACCTTGGTGAACTTTTTTCTCTCACGGGGAACGCCGTTTTCATGAAAGCGGGGCCGAGGGAATGTTGGACCAGCCGGAGTCCCGAAGAAACCCGCTCCCTGGCCGCGGCGTTTGCAAAACGTTGCCTTCCCGGGGACGTGGTGCTCCTGCACGGAGATTTGGGTTTGGGAAAAACCTGTTTTGTGCAGGGGATGGCGGAGGGCCTGGGTTATGCGGGCAATGTCACCAGCCCCACCTATGCGCTGATTCAGGAATATGATGCCACACCGCCTTTGGCGCACGCGGATTTGTATCGTTTGGAATCCGCGGAAGGGATTTGGGGGCTGGGTCTGGATGAATGCATGGACGCGGGGATGATCTTGGCGGTGGAATGGGGGGAACGGGCGCCCGGCTTTTGGCCGGCGTCGGCCTGGCACGCCACGCTTGCGCCCGGTGCGGATGAAAATTGCCGTGAAATCCATATTCAACGCGGAGGAACCACATGAAAACCGTGCTGGCGTTGGAGTGGAGCACTCGAAAACTTTCCGTGGCCCTGGGCGAGATTTCCAGGGAAATGGCATTGGAGCGCTTCCGGGCGCCGGAAGCCATGGCGTTGCTGAATGAAGTGCTTGCGGAGAGCGGGCTCGATTCCGGCGATATCGGTGAAATCAGGGTGGGAAGGGGGCCGGGAAACTTTTCGGGCATTCGTCTCGCGTTTGCCTGGGCCGCGGGTTTTGCAGCTCCCGGCGGCGTGCATCTGGTCTCCATCTCTTCCGGCAGGGCCTTGGCACGGCGTTTGTTGGAGGTGAATCCGCAAGGGGTGTTGATTCTGGGCGATGCCCGCAGAGGGCAATGGTGGGGCGGGATCTTTCGCCCCAAACAAAGCGGGGAATGGGAAATGCACGAACCGGAAATTTGGGGGCGCCGGCTCCGGGCCGAAGCCGCTGCGGGAACGCCAATGCGGGTGATCTCGCCGGATGCGGATCGTTTGGCCGCGGCCATCGAATGTGAGGCGTTGTTTCCCCATGCAAGGGATTTGTTGGCGTGGACGGGTGCCGAAGAACCGGCGGAACCCTTGTATTTTCATCCCCCCGCGTGACCACACTGGACCGCCCTCCGTTCCTGAAGGGCAGGAACCCGCGCGGGTGGAAAGGTGCTTGTACGACTGATTTTTTGAGATTTAAAAAACAAACCGTCGCAAGGTCTTCCGTAAAAAACGTCATAAAACCCCGCCAATCCCTTCAGGTGCCCGCAGATGGACTGGGCGTTGTGAAATCAGGGATGAAAAAATAAAAATGGAGGTGATCCTGCGGATGCTTCGCCGGACTGCGGATCATCGTCGGAATCCCACTGGAAACGACAAATGATTCGCGG
>PXAS01000358.1 GCA_003565815.1 PVC group bacterium | reverse complement strand
GATGCTTTTTCCGCGCCTTCCTCTTCAACGATGGCGAGGATTTTGTGCTGAAGGTTGGTTTCTCCGAGATAGTAGAGGCTCTGCCCGGTCATGGCGGAGAATGAAAATACCTGTTGCTATATTTCCGCCTTTCCCGTGCGCTCCGCAAAAGGTGCTTTCGCCTGGGTGGTTTGCCCCCTCAGCCTGCAACGCCTCGCGCGGGACCGCGGCCGCCCCGCGCCGGAACTGCCCGAACTCGCCGACATGGAAGCCTTCGCCGTTCCAGCCCTGGTCCACGACGGGAAGATCGTTCTGGAAGAATACCTCCACGAGGTGAAAGGCGATCTGCCCCCGGGCATCTTGGATTTCCTCGCGGACCTCGTCCCCGACGACCCCCTCTGGGCCGATCTGGGCAAACACCTCGCCCTCGTCTCCGACGAGATGTTCCAGTACTATGTCGAGCACACCTGCGAAGTCGTCACCCGCATTCGAATCAACGACGAAACCGGCACGGTGGACAACGGAGTCCTCTTCAATCAGGAGCAACTCCCAAGCGAGTGCCTGCTCACCGGCAGCCTCAGCCTTCGTCACTCGGCAGATTTCGGCCACCTGGACATTCTCACAGGCAAACTTGCGGACAACGCAAACCTCATCCAACTCGGCGGTGACGAAACCATCGGCCTCGGCCAAACGTCCATCCACCTTCACCAAATCGGAGGTACACAATGAGCGTGCAAAATCTGGAACAATTGCGGGCGGGAAACGCCCTGAAAGCGGCAAGCGACCACACCTTTGCCGGAAAAGGCGGTGGAGAAATCGCCAAAAAAATCCCCATGGAGATCCGGACCAACGGGTGGCTGGGATCCGCTGCTTTTGCTCTGGACAAGGACGAAGGCCGTAAAGCGGTGTACGAAAAAGCCATCCTGCCCCACCTGCGCCAGCGGTGGGAGAACATTCCTCTGAACCTGGAGGAGGCCATCCAACATCTGACCTCTGAGGATGCCAATTTCCTCAGGCAAATCACGGCGGAAACGTTGGCCTATTTGAATTACTTCCGCCGTTTCGCCCACAAATAGGAACCGAATCATGAGTGAACCCAATTTTGTTCAGACCCCGGTTCGGGATTTTGTCAGACAGACCCATTCCCTTTCTCCCAGCCTCCTTCTTTCCAAATATGCGCAAGTGGGTCGGAAAACAGGGTTCAAAGAAGAGCCCCCTCGGACAAAAGCTGTGAAAGTGGTGTGCAAAGCGGTGCCCAAAGGGATTCCCGCCCCGCCGGTATGGACGGGTCGTACGGATGGCAGGATCCTCTACATGACCCTGAAATCCCGCCTGATGGTCAACATGGCCGGAGGCGTGATTGAAAACGGAAATCTTTCCCTCCACCCGTTTACGGGACATCCGGTCATCCCCGGATCAGCCGTCAAAGGCGCGGCCCGCCACGCCGCCTGGCGAAAATGGCATAAAGAAGAGGATACAGGTCGGAAATCCGATTACGCCAAAGCCTTGGCCGATGTGTTCGGCTATCCCACGGGTGACAAGAAACTTGACAAATTTCTCATCGATCATGATTCCAATTACGAGCAAGACACCCATCAAGCCGGTAGTGTCATTTTTCTGGATGCACACCCGTTTGACCGCGCACCTTTGGTGGAGGAAGTTCTCACACCCCATACCGGAGAAAACCCCGTTCCCAATATCTTTCCGGCAGTGGCCGCCGGCGCAACTTTTGTTTTTGCAATGCTCCCCGCTCGCCGCTTGTCAGGATTTGATCCCAACCAACGCAAACAACTCTGGACGCTGGCGGAGAATTGGTTGCGCGAGGCACTGATAGATGACGGAATCGGTGCCAAAACAACTGCCGGCTATGGCTGGTTTGAAGAAAATGCGGCCATCTCTGAACGTCTGGAACGTGAAGCGACCCAAAAACGGGAAGCCGCCGCCGCTGAACGGGAGAAAGTCCAACGCCTGGCCGCAATGAATCCAGTGGACCGTTACTTGGAAGAATTTTTAGCGATGGATTCTGAACCGTTTGCCCATACGGCAAAATCTGCAGAGACTCTGGATGCCGACCATCAAAAAGCCTTCGTCCTCGCAGTTCAAGCAAGAGATAAGAAGGATTGGTGGAAGAAGAAAAAGAAACGCGCCAAGAAAGACCCCAAGGATCAGGCGATGGTCGACTGTCTAAGGAAATTAGCCCAAAACCACGGTGTGGAGCTGCCATGAAAAACGAAACCTATGCACTTCGGTTGCTCACGCCATGCTTCAACGGTGGTGCCACTCCAAGACAAACGGCCGAACTACGGGTGCCTTCCATCCGAGGTCAGATCCGCTGGTGGTATCGCTTGGCATGCCCTCAAGGTGACGAACAACGCTTATTCGGCGGTGTAAGAGGGCAGGCTGTTCGTTCGTCGGTCATCTTCAGGATCTCTGAACCTTCCAGTTCTCAACAAAGCGCACCAATGTTGCCTCATAAAGGTGAACGGGGCGGTTCCCGTCCTGCACTGGCTCCCGTGGATTTCGACTTGCTGTGCCGATGTCGGGAAGACACCTTTGTCGAAGTGGATCGCGCCGTAAAGATCTGGGTCCTGCTCGGGGGTTTGGGTGCCCGGTGCAATCGCGCCGCAGGTTCGGTTTGGTTCCAAAACGAAGCCCCCGATTCAAAGGAAGCTCTCCATGAAACCCTCACCGCGCTAAAACTACCTGCCCAATGGCAAATCTGCATCGCAAAAGTTGATTCATTCCCAGATGGCCGCCGCATCGCTTCGGACACCGTCGATGGCAGATCCGATCTTCTAGGCGGCATCAAACCAAAGCGCATTCCCTCGCCGATCAAATTCAAAATGATCGAATTGAGTGCGGAACCTCACCTGCTCATGTTTTCGCCAAAACCCGGCTTATGGGACCAGGCTCTGGACCATTTACAAAACCACCGAAACGCCTCCCCCAAACCGCTGACTCAACTTGACTGGCAAACACTTTAAAACCCCGTTTTGGCAAACTTACGCCATTATCTCCGGCTTGTCCCGGAACCAATGGAATACTGGCGTTTAACGCCAAATAAAGCGTAAAAAACTTGATATGAACTGTATAAGGGCGTAAAATACACAGCATGATATATAATTTACGCTCAATTCAAAAAGAGGTTGCGCAACTGTCTGACAAAAATCGAGGCAGGCTTGT
>PXAS01000470.1 GCA_003565815.1 PVC group bacterium | reverse complement strand
TCCATCCCAATCGTCACATGGCGTTGTTCACCTTTTACAATCTGGTCCAACGTCAGTGCACTGGCATCTTCAAATACTGCGAACGTATCCGCAAAAGAAATGCCATGCTTTGTTTTGTTCAACTTTGACTTATTCTTGTCCCATTCAAACATGGATTAGAGTATGCACGTTTGTATGTACATGTCAAGAGCTATTTTTAGGGCGAACGCCGAGGCCAGCGGACGGGAGGCTAACCGACCGTTCGCTGGGCCTGATGGTTTACACAATTTTCTCCACAATGAAATTAAAACCTTGTTTCTCCACAATCTTAACTTGGCTTCCTTTCGGAATAAAATGCTCTACGCATGTTGCGTCCATGGTCTTCCCCCCCGCTTCAATCAAACCACTTGGTTTTAGGTCGGAAAGACAAATTGCTACCACCCCCGTTAAGTTCGGAATGACGTCTTTCCTGGTGGTTGATTTCGTTTCAAGCCTATTTTCCAGGGTAAGTGATGGAAGAAAAATGCCGAAAACCAGAGCCAGTGGCCAGAGGAATGCAAAAGCAAGGCCCGCAATAACACCAAGGGGCCCGGAGCTTGCCGTGTAGACAACGAGAAAGTCCATGATTTCCTTGGTCGGTCCAAAACGTTCTGGAAATTTTTTCGCCAATGGTATCAATGAAAAACCTGAGATCAGGTAAACGATCAGAAAAAATGGCAGGCTTGTCTTCATTCTTTCTACAAGTGTAACGTCTCAAATCAGCGACGAGGCTTGCCGAGTTCGCTGGTTTTGTATTGTTGTGTATTCATTTTCTTCAACGAATTTAGATTCGATTTTTGATTAGTTATTTATGATTATTGTCGAAAAAGATCACTATGACTCCCTGAACGCTCCAGGAAAACCGATTCATCATCGGTTCGGTAGATTAAAATCCAATCCGGCTCAATATGACAATCACGTGATCCAGCCCATTTGCCAGACAACCCATCATCTCTATATCGCTCTTGCAACAGACCATTTTCAGAAAGGGTTCGGATTACGGCACCAAGTTTGTTGAGATCTTTACCTTGCTTCTTGAGGCGTTTTATGTCCTTTTTGAATTGGGATGTCTGAAAGATCGATTTCATTATTCCCAGCTTTTCATCAGGTCATCCACATTCTCGAAATGGTCTAGATTCCGCCCTGTCCGGGAGTCATTCATGGCCTTTTCGGTTGTTTCATTTGGAATATCCACTGAAAACGGAAGTCCGTTCCTAAGTGTGATTTGGGTATAAAACATACGGATGGCCTCGGTTGGACTGACACCTAACCTTTGCAAGATAGATTCAGCCTTCGCTTTGACCTCTGGTTCGATTCGGCTGTGTACGGCTGCGGTTTTCATACCATAAGTTTATGTTGCAAACGCAACACATGTCAAGTGGATTAAACGATTTTTCCATCACTCCTGCCTTCAGGGACGGTTGACCCGCCGCGGGTCAGCCGTACGCTGAACGCCATTGTTCGCTACGACCTTTATTGTTAGAGCATTCTTCTGTCGCGTGATGGTCGCCTCAATGTCGCGCCCCTGGTCGGCGGTGTTTCCGACAGTCGCGGTACCCTTACGCCAACTCAGATCCGTGTAGCCCATGTCGGCTATTACTCTGTCAACCAGAAATCTTCGGATAGGATTGGTCTATTTTGGATGCTGGGGATGGGAGGAGGGGCTTGTGCAACCTGGAAGGTTGTGCATGACCCTCATCCCATTTCCAGCGCCATAAGAGGCCAAAGCCATGGAAAAGTCAACCATGCCTTTCGAATACTCTTTGAGATTCTTCATGTGATCCAACCCTGCGGGCCATGATCTTCCGGCGGCTTTGCACCCCAAAAAAGAACAACGATGCAATGCATCGCCATATCTTTTTCGGGGCACAAATCCACTCGGAATCTCACGGTCCTATCCGAAGATTTCTGGTTGACAGAGTAATAGGAGGTCGTAGCAGAATTCCTCGATATCGGTCGCAGTCAATGTTTCCAGTGTGAATGTCTTCATGCTCTAACGATCAGTCTGTGAGGCGCGAAGCGTTCTCACCAGTCAATGGTTAGCAGACGACTTTTCCTTCAGGTCTCCCTCCACATATTGGTGGATCAATCCGGAGATCAGGGCCTGATACGGAATTCCTTTTCGGGAAGCCTTTCGTTGAATCCCTTCCAGATCGTGGTGACTGAGACGAATGTTAATTCGCTTGTCCTTGCGAAACGTATTCTCTCCCGCTTCGCGGAGGAGGGACAACAGTTCGGGGTCGGGATCCGCCAAACGAACGTCTCTTCGATCAAAAGCATCGGAAATCCTCTGTTCTTCAGTGTCCATTTTGTTTCTCATGTAGTATGCCTAATACTCTCAAATATGTGTAACATAAGTCGACGTGAATCGGTCACGGTCCAGCACTGGCGCTCAGCGATTTCTATTGCTTCAATCTCCTGTTTTCCCAAGAGATGCAGTCGAATCCTCCGGCTGGCAAACCACAAACCACGCCACCCGATATTGCAGAGCTCTATTCGCACGATACTCGAGAGATCGACCTTTAGGTCTGAGTGATCGCCGCAAAACTTGAGAACACCATCCTCAATACTCAAAATGCCTAAGTCATCGGCATCCTCGAAGAATGCCCTTGCACCTCGGCAACCTCTTGGCCGGGCCGTAAGTTGGCAAACAGTGCCATCTGCTCCGCAACCGGAGCGAAGATGAGAGACCCGTTGGGTGACGTAATAATTAGCGAACATGAGCCCCGGCAAAAACAGGAACATGAATGTGCTCAAAGCCAAACAAGACAGTGGAATGACTATAATCCAGAATGGTGCCCCGGTACTGAATGCCAGTATGGCAGTGAGGGGAATCCCAACAGCTCCGCCGCCAAACAAGCCGCCAGCAACAAGACTTGGTAGAAAGGAGAGGAAATTAATCATGAGCACTTCCCTCATGCCAAATCTATCGGGCGGCCTGGTTTCAAGTATCGGTTCAGCTTGCATAGTTCCCTTTACTGGCATTACGTCCACCGGCACCGACTCGTTCGGTGGCGGGAATGGTGGCAAAATCGGGATCGGAGGTCAAGCGTACGCGAGACGGCCCCTGGGCTCGGGGACGGACCGACCCAGGGATTCGGCGGTTTCGATCCATTCCCGAATAATGTGTTCCGCATTCGCGAGG
>PXAS01000198.1 GCA_003565815.1 PVC group bacterium | reverse complement strand
TGGGTGCCTCCTTTCGTTCCGCAGGGAGGTTCAGCGGACGTTCTTCGCCGCACTCCAGCATTTCCGCGCCGAAGTAGGGGTTGCGGAGGGGGCCGGGCTTTTGCAGCCACTCGGCCCCGTCCCAGTCGAAGGCCATGGGGCAGTGGGCTTTGATCAGTTCCACGCCATTCGGCAATCCGTTGGCTTCCACCACCGCGATGAGAAAGTTCGAGATCGGTTCGAAGGCCCTGCGGGCCGCATCAATGTCCTCCGCTTCCAGCAACGCGTCCCACCCTTGGATGGGCATGGCGTGAAAATGTTCCGGCGGCCACTGGTCGGCGGCGAGGGTTTGCTGGATGTTGAGGCCCTCGTTGATCCAATGCTCCAGGGTCTGGGCGTCTACGCGCGGCACATCCGCCTCCGGTTGGATGAGCGTCATCATGGAGGGCTGACCGCGGATTTGCAGTTCGCTGTCGATGCGGAATGCCCCTCGGCTGACCACGATATCGCCTTCCTCCAGTCCGTCGAGGATCACACGGCCTTCGGTGACGCGCGGACCCACCCGCACCACGCGGGGGGCGTATACATCTTCGTCATCGGCGGATTGCACGTAGACCACGGCGCGCTCGCCGGTGAAAAGCGGCGCGGATTCGGGGACAACGAGCGCTTCCCCGGCGTCCGCCTGCAGGCGGCCACGCACGAACATGCCCGCCCGCAATTTGTCCTCGGGGTTGTCAAGGGTCAGCCGCACCCGCGCCACGCGGGTGCGGGCATTTACAGACGGATCCACCCGCGCGACTTCGCCGGTAAAGGTTTCGCCCGGCAGACCTCCGATTTCGATTTCGACGGCGTCACCCGCACGAATCCAGGCCAGATCCGCTTCATAAGCGTCAAGGTACACCCACATGCGGGAGAGTTCGGCGAGGGTGAACAGCGGTGCGCCGGTGGATACGTTTTGGCCCGCCCGCACATGGCGTTCGGTGACCACGCCGTCAAAGGGAGAGAGGATTTGCAGCTCATCGGGGACGCGGCCGGATTCCCGAAGTTGCTCCAGTTGTGTGTCGGACAAGCCGAGTAGGCGGAGTTTGTCTCCGGTTTCGGGGGTGAGCAGATACTCGCGCTGTGCGGCGATGAGTTCGGGACTGTAGAGATCGAGCAGGGCGGTGTCTCTGGCAACGGTTTCACCCGCCTCGAAGATATGCAGGTTTTCGATCCGGCCCGCCGCGCGGGCGGTTATGACCCGCACGCCGGATTCGTCGAAGGCGGTGACGCCGTTGAGGCGGAGGAGGCGGGTGGCCTGCACGCGGCGCACGGGTTCGGTTTGCACGCGGAGCAGTTCGCGGTTGCGTTCGCTCAGGCGCAGACCCGCGGCGGGGGCGTCGGTGTCGGCCTCATCCTCCTCCACCAGCGGCATACCGCAGATCGGGCAGCTGTCGGGGCCGGAGCGGCGCACCTGGGGATGCATGGGGCAGACCCATTCCGCGGCTTGGAGGAGAAGCGGAAAGAGCATCAGACTGATCAGTCCGATCTGACAGATCCGTCGGATCGGTCGGAGGGTGAAAGGGAAAAGTTTCATGGTGTTGTACTCCAGTCAAAGGGGAATCCAAGGGTTTCGAGGCCGGCGGCGGCGCGGAGGGCATCGCGGCGGGCATGAATGTCGGTGAGACGCAACTGAAGCAGGCGTTCTTCGGCTTCCAGCAGGTCGGTGAAGGGCGCGTTTCCGGCGCGGTAGGCATCGCGGGTGACCGCAAGGGTGTTTTCGGCGCGGGGAAGGAGGTCCTCGCGGACGAAATCCTGCCGACGGCGGGCGTCGGCGAGGTCGGCGCGGCGCATGTAAAGATCCGCATCCTGCATATCGGCCATGGAGAGTGCTTCCGCGTCGGCAGTGGCCTGACGGGCCCGGGCCTGTTCGATGCGGGCGCGGTTTTTATCCGGCCAAAGCGGGATGGACACCCCGATGCTGGCCATGGTCGCGTCTTCCTCCATGCCCATGCCGCCGGACGGCGCGAACTCCTGCTCCAGCATGAGCATGACCATGGGACGGCGTTCTGCGCGGGCCATGCGCTCTTCCGAGGCGGCCATTGCCTGCATGGCGGCGGCGACGCGGAGGGCGGGGGTGTCTTCATCCGACGGATCCGTCGGCTCGGGTGGATGGGGGAGTTCCAGGGGCCCACCGGGGTCGCTTCGGGCCAGTCGCTTGAGGCCTGCGGCCATGCCGCTGCGGCGGGATTGCAGGGTTTCCAGCATATCGGCGGCCATGGCGCGGCGATCCTGGGCCCGCCAGAGGTCCCGGGCCGGGGCGCCGGCCCGCACACGGATTTCGGCTACCGCCAGCAGATCCTCCCAGAGGCCGATGCGCTCCTGTTGCAGGGCGATTTCGGCGTCCATGGCGGCAAGGTCGGCCCAGCGGCGAATGACGTCGCCGCGGAGGCGTGCGAGGACCAGGTCCCGGCGGGCCAGCGCGGTCTCGGTTTCGGCGTCGGACATGTTCCTTCCGGCGTCGCGCATGCCCCATGCGGGCAGGGTCTGACTGACCCCGATGCGGCGCAGATCTGTGTCGCCGCCCATGTTTTCGAACATGACAGAGACTTCCGGGTCGGGCAGGGCTTCGGCCAGCGGACGACCCGCCCGCGCGGCACCGACCCGGGCGGCGGCTGCCTGCAGTTCCGGGTACTGTGCTTCCGCCTCCTCCAGAAATGCCGGAAGCGAAATGGGCTCCGCCCCCGGGATTCGCAGGGCGAATCCCAGGAGCAGGGCAGTTGTGCGCAGGGTGCGATTAATGTTCGTGCGCATGGTCCGCATCCGCTTCGGAAGGTTCAACTTCCGCTTCCCGGGCTTTCTCAATCATTTTGAGGTATTTTTCGGGTTCGCGGTTGAAGCGGGGCAGGCAGCCCTTGCAGCAGAAGCGCACTTCCGTGCCTTCATGATCGTGGATGTAGGGACCGCCCATGGAATCGAGCTTGGATCCGGCCACCACACAGGTTTCGAGGGGATAGGGTTCCGCAGGTTCGGCGGGTTCGGAGGGTTTTGTTTCGGCCCATAAGAGGGCGGGGGCAAACAACAGGGTGAATAACAATATTTTCATGATGAACTCCAGGTTTAGGTTTCTTTTCGGGTTAAAATTTCAGATAATCAATGCCGAAAACCAGTGATCCGCCAAAATGTGAGGCGAGGGGCACCAGCA
>PXAS01000154.1 GCA_003565815.1 PVC group bacterium | reverse complement strand
TCCTCTTCGTCCTCGGCCTCAGACCCGGCGTCGGTCTCGTCTTCTTCATCGCCCTCTTCTTCACCGAGATAATCGAAAAGGTCATCACTTGCTTCTTCCTGTTCCCCGGCGGCGGGAACTTCAGTTTCTTCTACGCCCGTAAGTTCGTCTGCCATGGTGTTACCTCCTAATATTTTGTAGGTCGGCGGCACCTACTAATTTACGCCCTTTAGAACTCTCAAGTCCATCGGGTCCAAGAGAAGTTTACCTGTTCCGTAAACCTCCACTTCAAACCAAGCTGTATACCTATTTGCTCTACCCTCCCTATCATGAGTAAATCCCTCCAGCGTAGTGTCTACCAAGAAGATTATCTTATTCTCATCTATAGTAGCTGCTCCCGTCTGGACCACTTCGTCATTTACATTGGTAATAGTGACAGAAGCGTTTTCGAGGGTGAAGGGCGTGGAGACTCTTCTTCTCACCTCCTTAGAGATATTCCGTTTACTACCTTTGTAGAGATCTCTCACTTATCCACCTCCTTAAAAACAAACTCCTGGGATATATCCTTCACTTCAAACTCTTCCCTCACCTCCTTAAAGTAAAATTCCTCTTTAATGTCCACGAAGTAAAATTCTTCGGGTATCTCCACGGAGTAAAACTGCCCGAAGATATACACGGGAAATGCAATAGCATCTACTGCTCCTGTGCCCACACCTGACCCGACCGCTGTGTCCACAACTATGAGTTTGCCAGATGCTTCTGCGGAACCAACTCCGGAACCAGCCGCTGCACCTCTAATAACAACTACTCCACCTGCCGATGCAGAGCCAACCCCTGAACCAACTGCTGCAGCAAACATTGTTACTTGACCGAGAGCCTCACCGGAACCAATACCCGAACCGGCTGCCGAACCTGCCAAAAACCCGCGGTCATCGGTTGTCATAAATGGAATTAAGAAGTATTCGTCCTCATCGGAGAGTACTAATAAACCAGTACCTATACCAGAACCTGTGGCAGAGCCGAGTATTATGATCTGCCCGACAGATTGCCCCGAACCTTGACCGGAACCCTGTGCACTACCAGATACCACAGTAGTGGGTATTTCACCGGTAGCAGACCCGGTACCTATTCCAGAAGCGGCTGCTTCTCCGTGAACCATCGCCTGACCGGTAGCATTCCCTGTACCCACACCAGAACCTTGGGCAGAACCAGTTATAATACCGACTACTTCTCCATCAACCGAGCCAGTACCGACGCCAGAACCATTCGCTTCTCCGTATACCGTAGCTTTACCGGAAACCTCGCTTGTACCAGCTCCAGACCCCTCAGCAATTCCCTTCACGATAACCGTAGACGCGGCACTGCCTCCACCAACGCCAGAACCCTGAGCCAAGCCAGATATGATGCTGAACACTTCGCCCTCAAGTTCTCCGATGCCAACCCCCGAGCCTGTTGCTTCTCCTAGGACTACGACCAAAGCTACTGCCTCACCCATACCGGTACCTGAGCCAGCCGCTTGCGCTCTAACTATAACAACAGCAGAGGAAACTCCGAAGCCAACACCAGAACCTGAAGCAGCACCTTCAACAGTCTCTAATACTTTACCGATAGCAGAACCAGTACCAACACCAGAACAGGTTGCTGAGCCTTCGACAAATCCTAAATCATCGGAGACCATAAAAGGTGATAAGAAGTACTCGTCTTCATGATGGGTTACTAATAAACCTCTACCTGCTCCAGAACCGATTGCTACTGCATAAACTGTAGCCTGACCAGAAGCCTCACCTACACCGGTGCCAGACCCGCTAGCCGTTCCCATCACAATAACGGTAGAATCAACGTTACCTTCACCGGTACCAGAACCTGAAGCAGGACCAACTATAATCCCGATTACTTCACCCTCAAGACTTCCTGTACCAACTCCTGAACCGTCTGCTGTTGCGGGAACCGTAAGATGTCCTGTAAGTTTACCCGTTCCCATCCCGGAACCTGTGACTTCTCCTAATACAGTAAGGTGTCCGGTAGATTTACCTGTACCGACTCCTGAGCCACTTACCACAGCTTTAGTTATAAGGGTAGCAGAGGAACTGGACGTACCAACACCTATTCCTGGGGCGGAGGCAAAAACTATAACTCTACCTGATAGTGCTCCTCCACCAATACCCTCACCTGAAGCAGAGGAAAGTAAAACCCTTTTACCAGAAACTAACGACGTACCGACACCCGAGCCCGTAGCAGCAGCAAATCTCTTAACTTTGCCCTCCACCCCTCCGGAACCCAAACCCGAACCGGAGGCAGAACCGGTGACGGTCTCGTACGCTACATAAGTTACCTCTTCAACATTAGACCAGTCTCCAACTCCGTCTTCTCGTAACAGACGAATACGGTAAGAATAAACAACACCATTATCGAAGGGTCCCGGGTCTGTAAATTCTCCGGGACTTCCTGTGTCTTCTATCTTATCTAAAAACTCGAACTCACCAGCTCCAACTTTGCGTTCAATCTCTACGTAGTCACTAATAACTCTGACTACTCCAGAACCAATACCAGAGCCGCTAGCAGAACCCTTTACATAAGTTTCACCGGAGATAGTGCCCGTTCCCGAACCAGACCCGGCACCAAATCCTGGCACGGTGATATTACCAAGGAGAGAACCAGAACCGACCCCAGAACCTTGTGCTTCGGACAATACTATTATTGGTCCGGAGGCTTCCCCTGCTCCTACACCAGAACCAGAAGCTGAGGCGAGAACAATAACAGTGGACGAAACAACACCTGTACCGAGACCTGAAGCGAGTGCTGCTCCGGATATAACTTGAGCCGGAGTAAAGACCTCACCGGATAAAGTCCCTAACCCCACACCGGAGCCGGAGGCAGCGCCTGTAACAACAGGAGCGACCTCTTCCACCTCAAAGAGCTCTGTATCATGGATATGACAGTCTCTAATTTGCGTACCGTAAAACCTTACTCTGATAGCATCTACTGTTTGTACGGGGTCTATGGGTACAGATACAGAACTACCACCATCAGCAGGTTCACCGCTATATACGTTTGTCCAGGTACTGTTTTGGCGAATGTCAAACTCCACCGTAGTAACCTGGGGGTTTTGACGGCTGGTGTATATCCGTATCTCGCTACACTCAATGGCGGTAAGGTACATCTCCAAGTAGTTTGTCCAACCATTACGAGGAG
>PXAS01000086.1 GCA_003565815.1 PVC group bacterium | reverse complement strand
GCGGCGAAGTAATTCCGGACTGCCCATTTCCCCCAAGGCATCCCCCAAAACCTTCATCGGCTGCCGCACCCGTCCTTTTCCTGAAAACAACTCGTTGTAAAATTCAACTTCCGGTTCGTATTCCAGGATGGAGGGAGGGGCAGACTGGTTTTGGGATTGATTCATATCTCTTTTCAATAGCAAAACGAATGCCAAGGGAGATTCATCCACTAAAATTCAATGAAAAAGGATAATAAAATCGGAATTCGGTGTATCAATCGTTTCAAAAATGTAACATAAAAAATTTCGACGTACGAAAATGTCGATTTATTTTGTTGTGAAGGGGGGGGTGGGGTTCAATCATCCGAGGGTTTTGGGCTTGAAATCTGGGGCGAAACCCTCATGCGTCGGACTTTTCTCAAAAATTCGTTTGCACACTAACGATTTTTCAGGTATGGCTGACAATCAAGTTTCAAACCCCATAGTTTATGTCCATACCGATCCTATTTCGCGAACCTCGTTTGGAAGACGGGGCCAAAGTTTACGCCTTGATTCGAGCCTGTCCTCCGCTTGATGTGAACTCCGCCTACGCTTATTTTTTATTGAGCGACCATTTTCGGCAGACCACGGTGGTGGCCGAATCGGAAGGGCGGTTGGTGGGGTGCATCACCGCCTATCTTCGCCCCGATCAACCGGACGTCGTCTTTGTCTGGCAGGTGGCGGTGCATGCCGATGCGCGGGGCCAGGGATTGGCGCGCCGGATGTTGGACGAGGTGGCGAACCGTCCCGCCGTCGCCAACGCCAAGTGGATGGAAACCACCATCAGCCCCTCGAATGCCCCGAGCCGTCGTCTGTTCGCCTCCTGGGCGGAATCCCGGCAAGTCCCGATCGAGGAATCCGCGTATTTGACCCCCGAACATTTTCAACCCGCGGGCGGAGACGCCTCCCACGCTTCCCATGAGGCGGAATGCCTGTTTCGCATTGGCCCTCTGCGGGATTCTTAAGAAACCCAATGCTTTCAAACAAAGGAAAACAATGATTGTACGCACCCTGCAAGAGGCCGAACAAAGCTCTCGAAAAATTGAATCCCAAAATTGGAACAGTGTTCGCTTGAGCCTGAAAGATGACAACATGGGGTTTTCGTTTCACATCACCACCATTTATGCAAATACCGAGACCCCGATTTGGTACCAAAACCACTTGGAAACCGTCTATTGCATTTCCGGCGAAGGAGAGGTGGAAACCGTGGACGATGGCAAGGTATACCCCATCCGTCCCGGCACCGTCTATATCCTCGACAAACACGACAACCACTTGTTGCGCGGTCACACGGAAATGAAGCTGGCCTGCGTGTTCAATCCCCCGCTGCACGGCAAGGAAACCCATGACGAAAATGGCGTGTACCCCCTCGAAGCCGATCCCGTATCCGACGCATAACCCCATTTTTCCGGAGATTTTTCCATGAAACGCACTTCCCTCCCATTCAAATTGACCGTATCCCTCCTGACCGCGCTTGCGGCCCTCCTGCTTTCCGCCTGCGGGGAGAGGCCCGCCACCGCCGATGACGGCGTGATTCAAGCTCGATTGGCCTCCGAAGAAATCGAAGGCGATTTCATGACCGTCTGGGGCGAGAGATTCGCCGAGCACATGCGTGAAGCCACCGAAGGGCAAATCGACATCACCGTGTATCCTTTCGGCACCCTCGGCAGCACCCGGGACATCAACGAACTCGCCCAACTGGGTGTCGTGGAATTCGTCTTTTCCGACTACGCTTGGATCAGTTCCTTCGTTCCCGAGGCCCAGGTGCTGGCCCTGCATTACGTTTGGCCGCCGGAAAACACCGCCGAAATCTTGGAGTGGGTCGTCAACAACGGCGAATTCATGCCCGAACTGGAAGAAGCCTTCCGCCGGCGGAATCTGTTTCCCCTCGCGGTCATGTATGAAGGCTGGCAATGGATCACTTCCAAGAAACCGGCCGCCACCCTGGAGGATTTGCAGGGCTTGAAAACCCGCCTCATGGGGTCTCAAATGCTGGTGGAAAACTACCGCCGTTATGGCATCAGTCCCACGCCCATGAGCTACGGCGAGGTTTACAGCTCCCTGCAAACCGGGGTGATCGACGCCCAGGTCAACCCCCTGTTTGCAAACTACAGCATGAAATTTTACGAAGTCACCGACCATTTCACCCAAATGTGGGCGGAGCCCTTTCTCGGGATTCCCTCGGTGAACCTCGAATTCTATGAAAGCCTTTCCGAGGAACGGCAACAGGCGATGAAGGATTTTTTCCGGAACAACATCATCGAGGCGGCCGAATGGATCGACGCCCGCAATGCGGCCGACCGCGAAAAGATCGAAGCGGAACGTCCCGGAATCACCTGGACGGAATGGACCGAGGAACAGATCGAAATTGCCCGCGGGCAAGTGGAACCGGTCCGGACCGACGTTTACCCGAATCTCGCCGGGGAGCACGCCGTGCGCTTGCTGGACCTGCTGTTGCGGGACATCGAAAATGCGAAGGCGGCCCTTGAAACCGCCGGGTCCGAATAACCCATTGTCACCGTGCCCGGTCCCTCACAAAACTCACTTGCCGACCGCATCCGTGCCATCCCCGGCAGGCTCTTTCCCGAACGTATCCGTGCCATCCCCGGCATGCTCTCCCGCGTGCTGGATTTCACGGAGGTCACGATTCTGTGCGGGGCGATTTCGCTGTTGGCGTTATTCATCATCGTCAATGTTTTCGCGCGTTTTTTCTTCCAAAGCATTTATTTCGTGGAGGAACTTTCCGAGTTTTTGATTATCATGATTACCTTTGTCGGCGCGAGTTATGCCACCCGCCGGGCCCGCCACATTCGCATGGGGGCGTTTCTGGACCTGATGCCCGACTGGTTGGAGAAAATTTTCATTGTGGTGATCTCCCTCGTTTCCGCGTTGGTCATGTTTGTCATGACTTGGCATTCCTGCTCTTACTTGACGCGCGTGCGTGATATGGGTCAAACCACCTCCGCCTTGCGCGCGCCGTATTGGATTTTCCTGGTCATCATCCCCATCGGTTTTTTCGCCTCCGGCATTCAATGCCTCCGAACCGTGATGAAAAACCTGATGGAAAAGGAAGTCTGGCTTTCGGCGGATCAACAGAGTGAATATGATGAGTTGCTCGAGGGAGAAGAGGCATGAAGCTTTTGGTGGGCATGATGATCAGCATGTTGCTGACGGGCTTTCCCTTCGTGGTGTTGATTCTCGCGTCCCTGCTGGTGTATGCGCATTTTCAGGAGTCGTCCCTTCTCACCGGCGAAGTGATCGTGCAGCAAATGCTCAATGGGCTTACGCCATCCACCCTGGTTTGTGTGCCCCTGTTTATTCTCGGCGCCAACCTGATCACCGCCGGCGCCGCCGCGCCCCGTCTGGTCAACATGATTCGCGTCTTCACCGGGCATATTCCCGGGGGACTGGCGATCACTACCAACGCCAGTTGCACGCTTTTCGGGGCCGTGTCCGGCTCTACCCAGGCCACGGTCGCCGCCGTGGGCAAAACCATGCGCCCCATGTTGATGGACGCGGGCTACAAGAGTTCCTTTTCCCTGGGGTTGATCATCAACGCCAGCGATATCGCCCTGCTGATCCCCCCCAGCATCGGGTTTATCGTGTATGGCGTTGTCACCCAGACCTCGATCGGGGATCTTTTCCTTGCCGGGATTTTTCCGGGGATTTTGGTGTTTGGCCTCTTTTCGTTGTATTCCATCGTCTACTCCCGCTTTCACAAGGTGGGAGTGCTACCAAAAGCGTCTTGGTCGGAACGAAGGAAGGCCATGAAAGAAGGCCTTTTGGTGCTGGGGTTTCCGTTCATCATCATCGGCGGCATTTACAGCGGCATTTTCAGTCCCACCGAATCCGCCGCCGCCGGGGTGTTTTACGCGCTCATTCTCGAAGGGTTGATCTACAAAACCCTGAATTTTCACAAATTGCGGACGGCCTTGCTGGATGCGAGCGTGATCACGGCGGTGGTCTTTATTCTGGTCGGCGCGGGGCAGGCCTTGTCCTGGTTGATCGGCATTCTCCGGGTTCCTGAACAAGTCATGCCGATTCTGATCGGCGAGAACCCGACGGAACTCACGGTTGTGTTCGCGGTCATCATCGGCTATTTCGTGGCCTGCATGTTCGTCGACCCCATCGTTGCGATTTATGTGCTGAGTCCGATTTTCCAACCCTACGTGATCGAATTGGGGATCGACCCGCTGTTTTTGGGCGTCCTGGTCATCATGCAGGCCGCCATGGGATCGGCCACGCCGCCCTTCGGCTGTGACATCTTCACCGCCCAACTGATTTTCCGGCGACCGTATTGGGAGGTGATCAAGCATACCCTGCCGTTTACCTGCATCGAGTTGGTGGCGGCGGGCATCATCATTACTTTCCCGCAAATCGCCACGTTTCTGCCCAACTTCGCCCCCGGCGGCGGGTAATCACCCCCCTTTTTTCTTGTTTCCGTGCTTGTAAAGCCCAAGGCGGAACGAAAGAATGAACCCCTTCCAATTTTTCACCCGAAATCAGACATCACCTACCATGAAGAGGAAGAACCCATGAAAATATTTGAAGAACTTGAATCAGAAGTCCGCAGCTACGCCCGCAACTTTCCCAGGGTCTTTCACAAGGCCGAAGGGGAGTTTCTCTACGACGAAAACGGAAAGCAATACATCGACTTTCTCGCCGGCGCCGGGGCCTTGAACTATGGGCACAATCATCCCGTCCTGAAAAAGAAATTGCTCGAATACGTCGAAGCCGACGGCATCACTCACAGCCTGGACTTGCACACCGACGCCAAACGCGATTTCATGGAAGCGTTCCGGACCCATATTCTCGAGCCGCGCAACATGGATTATCGCATGATGTTCACCGGTCCCACCGGCACCAACGCCGTGGAAGCCGCCTTGAAAATGTCCCGCAAAATCAAAGGCCGCACCCACGTGGTGGCCTTCACCAACGGTTGGCACGGCCAGACTTTGGGCGCACTCGCCATGACCGCCAACTCCCATCACCGCGATGGCGCCGGCATCACCCTATCCGGTGCGCACCGGATTCCGTACGACGGCTACCTAGGCGATGCGGTGGACACCACGGAATACCTCGACAAAGTGCTCACCGACACCAGCAGCGGCGTGGATCTGCCCGCCGCCGTCATCGTGGAAACCATTCAGGGCGAAGGCGGGGTGAACTACTGCAGCATGGAGTGGCTCAAACGTCTCTCCGATCTGTGCAAAAAACACGACGTCCTGCTGATCATTGACGACATTCAGGCCGGTTGCGGACGCAGCGGACGCTTTTTCAGCTTTGAAGAAGCCGGCATCCAGCCCGACATCATTACCCTGTCCAAGTCCCTCAGTGGATACGGCCTGCCCTGTGCGGTGGTGCTGTTCCATCCCGAACTGGACGTGTGGAGTCCCGGCGAGCACAATGGCACCTTCCGCGGCAACTGCCACGCCTTCGTCACCGCCACCGCCGCCCTCAATCATTTCTGGAAAGATGACGCCTTCGCGGCCTCCGTTCGCGAAAAAGGCGAATATATTGCCAAACGACTCGATGAAATCGTCGAGAAATACGGCGAAGGCAATTTCAACGCCAAGGGACGCGGCATGTTCCAAGGCATTAACTGTGTGAATGGCGAAATCGCCGGCAAGATCACCCATGAAGCCTACAAAAACGGACTCATCATCGAGACCAGCGGCACCAACGACGAAATCATCAAGCTGTTGTGTCCCCTGACCATCAGCATGGAGTCTCTGAAAAAGGGCATCGACATCATCGAAGCTTCCGTTCGGAAAATCTGCAGTCAGCTCGACGAGATTCCGGAAGAAAGCTGTTATTTCGACGAAGTGTACATCAAAGAAAAAGCGTTGACCAAAAAAAGCCCAACGGATGGGTAAGCCATAAGGTTGGCGCGCGCCGGCGGTTCCTGGTCCCCCAACTCAATCCGTTGTCCGTCCCGAAGTCGCGGGACACCCGGGGGGTTTCCCCTCACATGGCATCCGTTGTCGGGGATCAGGGATACAACCGGATGATTTTCCATCCGTTGTCTTCGCGCGTGTAAACGAAGCGATCGTGAAGACGGAAGGCGCGGCCCTGCCAAAACTCAAAGTGCTCGGGGATGAGGCGGTATCCGCCCCAGAATTCGGGGCAGGGGACCTCTTGTCCCTCAAATCGCGATTTCACTGCTTGGAAACGGGCCTCGAAGGTGTCCCGGTCGGGAAGCTCCTCGCTTTGTTTCGAGGCCCATGCACCGAGTTGGCTGTCACGGGGCCGCGTTTTGAAATACGCTTCCGACTCTTCCCGCGTGGCCCGCTCCGTGGTCCCGGTGATGCGGATTTGGCGTTGGAGAATGTGTTGGTGAAATAATACCGATGCTTTCGGATGGGCATCGAGTTCCCGGGCTTTCCGGCTGCCGTAATTGCTGTAAAACATCACCCCCCGTTCCCGGCTGATATGTTTGAGCAGAACCATGCGCTGGCTGGGGGTGCCGTCGCCGCCCACCGTGGCCAAGGCCATGGCCGTGGGTTCGGGGAGGCCGGCCCGTTTGCCTTTGGCCAGCCATTGCTTGCATTGCTCGACAGGATCGGGGTCAAGATCCGTGCGGAGAAAAGGGCGGCTGACACAGCCGGCGGCGTGAATAAGCGTTTTGAATCCAAACATGCGCGAACTATGGGGCATTTCCTTTGAAAATCAAATCAAAGCTTCTGAAATCGATGGTTGAGTTTTTCCATATTTGATGTAGGCATGAAATCTGCTTAGGATCCCACCCCTCAGGTAAAATTTGGACGCATATCTTCATCAATCCCAATCACAACGCCAAGTGCAGGTGTTGGCGCCCCAGTTGCGCCAATCCCTGGAAATTCTGCAAGCCCCGATGCAGGAATTGCATGCCCTCATTACCAAGGAGTTGGAGGTGAACCCCACGCTGGATCTGGTCGAACCGGAGATGGAACGGGTGGAGGTGGAGCCGGACCGGGATGAAAATTTCGAAGATGTCACCGACCGCGAATTCGAAGAGGAATTCGAACAGTTGGCCCGCCTCGATGACGACAGCCGGGACAGTTTCCGGCGCAATGAAATCATTCAACGTCCCTCTTCGGATGATGAGTCCCTGCGGCGCTTCATGATGGAGTCCATCACCACCGAACCCAGTCTGCAGGAGCATCTCATGGAGCAGGTCCACATGTCCGATTTCGATGCGTTCGAGTGTCAACTCGCGGAAATGATCATTGGAAGTTTGGATCAGGACGGATATCTTTCCACGTCACTGGAAGACCTCGCGGACAGCATCGGCGCCTCGGTTTACCGTCTGGATGAAGTGCTGGGGGTGATTCAGGAGTTTGATCCGGTGGGCATTGCCAGCCGCAACTTGCGGGAATGCCTCTTGTGTCAACTGAACCGCCTCGGAAAACGGGGGCATCTGTCCTATCAAATCGTCGATGAATATTTGCGGGAGCTGGGTGGACACAAATACCCCGAAATCGCGCGTCGATTGGGGGTGGAGGTTCCCGAAGTGAAAGCGGCGGCGGCTTACATTGCCACACTGAATCCCAGGCCGGGGAGGCAATTCACCGAAGATGCCTCCGTTTACGTGCTTCCGGAGGTGATCGTCACTCGTTCCAATGGGGCGTGGAAAATCAAAACCGATGACCAACGACTGCCCAGATTGCGGATCAGCAAGCATTACCGGGAATTGATGAAAGATCCCGGGACCAGCAAGGAGGTCAAGCGCTATATCCGGGATAAAGTCAAGGCCGGGAGCGTGCTCATGAAGAGTATCGGCCAGCGTCAAAGCACCATTTGTCGTATCGCGGAAGAACTGGTCCGGGTGCAGGAACCCTTTTTGGAGCACGGCGTGTCCAAACTCAAGCCCCTGACCATGTCCGAGGTGGCCGACAAGCTGGGTATCCACGAAACCACCGTGAGTCGCGCCAGTTCCGGCAAATACATGCAAACGCCACAGGGGGTCTTTGAACTGAAGTATTTTTTCACGCCCGGGTACAAGGGCGAGGACGGGGAATCGGTTTCCAACAAATCCATCAAAGAAGCCATCCGCTCGCTGGTGGCCGGGGAAGACCCCGCCAAGCCGCTCTCCGATCAGGCCATGGTCAAGGCGCTCACCGAACAGGGCTTTCAAGTTGCCCGCCGCACCATTGCCAAATATCGGGACGAATTGAAGATTCTGCCCAGTCATCTGCGCAAAAACACATGAACGACCTGCGACAAAACGCAAATTCAACCCTCATCCCCAGGAAAAGCCATGAAATCCCTGATCATCCGCATTGAACGACTCGACACCGGCGAAGCCAAGAAAACCATCACCGTTCCGGGGATGATGCTGAAATTTGCCACGAAAGTTCTTCCCGCGAATGTATCCCACTCCTTGGAAGAGAAGGGCATTGATCCCCGGGAGATTGTCAAGCTGGCCTCGGATCCCGATGTGCATGGCGTGATCGCGGAAATCGAAGATCACGAGAAAAACGAAAAGATCATTGTTTCCCTGAAATGAATTTTTACCCCGCAACCGAGACGTAGTCATGGCCAAACAATACATTCTTGCAATTGACCAGGGAACCACGAGTTCACGGGCGATCGTGTTTGACGAGCAGGGGAAAACCATCAGTACCGCCCAAAAAGAGTTTCCGCAGATTTATCCCAAACCGGGATGGGTGGAGCACGATCCCATGGAAATCTGGTCCAGCCAGAGTACCGTCACCGCCGAAGCGGTTTCGCGGGCAAATTTGGATTCGGACCATATCGCCGCAGTGGGCATTACCAACCAGCGTGAAACCGTCATTGTATGGGAAAAGGCGAGCGGGAAACCCATTTACAATGCCATTGTTTGGCAGGACCGGCGCACCGCCCGGACCTGCAAGGCCTTGAAAGACGCGGGAAAGGAGCCGCTGATCAAGAAAAAAACCGGACTGAAGGGGGACCCGTATTTCAGTGGCACCAAAATCGCCTGGATCCTGGATCACGTGGAGGGCGCCCGGGAGCGGGCGGAAGCGGGGGAATTGCTCTGCGGCACCGTGGATACCTGGCTGATCTGGAAATTCACCGGTGGCGACGCGCATGTCACGGATGTCACCAACGCCTCTCGGACCCTGTTGTTTGACCTGAAAGCGGAATGTTGGGACGACGAACTGCTGGATCTGTTGCGGGTGCCCCGCAAAATGCTGCCGGAAATCAAATCCAGCAGCGAGGTATACGGACGCATCAGCGGCACTTTGTATCCGGGCGGCGTCCCCATCGCCGGGATCGCGGGTGATCAGCACGCGGCCCTGTTCGGACAGGCCTGTTTTGAACCCGGCATGGCCAAAAACACCTATGGCACGGGATGCTTTTTGCTGATGCATACGGGAGAAAAAGCAATTCCCTCGGAAAACAACCTGCTCACCACCATTGCTTGGAAAATCGGGGACAAAACCGAATATGCCCTGGAAGGTTCGGTATTCATCGGCGGGGCGGTTATCCAGTGGCTGCGGGACGAGTTGCGGATCATCGGATCGGCGGCGGAATGCGACCGGCTGGCGGAGACAGTGGAGGATGCGGGCGGTTTGTATCTGGTGCCCGCTTTCTCGGGGCTGGGGGCGCCGCACTGGGATCCGCTGGCACGGGGGGCCTGCTTCGGGATAACCCGCGGCACGCAAAGGGCGCACTTCTGCCGGGCCGCCCTTGAATCCATTGCCTTTCAGTCTTATGATCTGATGAAATGCATGGAAAAAGACAGCGGCATTACCTTGAAAGAATTGCGGGTGGATGGCGGCGCCTCCAAAAGCCGTCCCATGATGCAATTCCAGAGCGATCTCTTGCAAACGGAAGTGGTCCAGCCCCGCTGTATCGAAACCACCGCGCTGGGCGCCGCCTATCTGGCGGGTTTGGCGGTGGGCTACTGGGAAAGCCGGGAGGAGATTCAGACAAACTGGCAGGAAGGCAAACGGTATCTTCCCGGCAAAGATCCCGGGGAGATGCGAAGCGGGTTGGACAAGTGGCAAAAGGCCGTTTCCAGATCCAAAGACTGGCTGGACGAGGCCGAGAGCTGAGTCCCGCAAACGTAGTTCATTTCCAGGACACAAGCAAAGGAGAAACACATGAAACGCGAAGAGGCCATTGACCAAATCGGGCAGCGGGAAGAAATTTTCGATATCATCGTCGTTGGAGGCGGCGCCACCGGGCTGGGCACGGCCGTGGATGCCGCGTCCCGGGGACATCGGGTGTTGCTCATGGAGCAGGGCGATTTTGCCATGGGCACTTCCAGCCGCAGCACCAAACTGGTACACGGCGGCGTGCGCTACCTGAAACAGGGCAATATTTCCCTGGTTCTGGAAGCCTTGCGGGAACGGGGACTGTTGTATCGGAACGCCCCCCATCTCGTGCATAACATGTCTTTCGTGATCCCCAACTACAAATGGTGGGAAGGACCTTTTTACGGGGTGGGCATGAAGGTGTATGACAGCCTGGCGGGCAAACTGGGGCTGAGCCCTTCCAAAGTTCTTTCCAAATCGGAAGTGCTGGAGGCCATTCCCACCGTGGAAACGGAGAACCTCACCGGCGGCGTGGTCTATCATGACGGGCAATTCGACGATTCCAGGCTGGCGCTGAATCTGGCCCAGACCGCCGTGGACTGCGGCGCCTGCGTGGTCAACTACATGAAGTGCGTGGGGTTGATCAAAGAAGACGACGCCGTCAGGGGTGTGCTCGCCCGTGACATGGAGAGTGGGGCGGAGTACGAAATCCGCGGAAAAGCCGTCGTCAATGCCACGGGGGTATTTGTCGATGAACTGCGTCAAAAGGATGACAAGGAAGCCCAAAGCGTGATTGCCGTGAGCCAGGGCATTCATGTGGTGCTGCCCAAAAGCTTCCTGCCGGGAAATGCGGCCATCATGATCCCCAAAACCGAGGATGGGCGGGTACTGTTCTGTGTTCCTTGGCACGACCGGGTGGTCGTGGGCACCACCGACACGCCGCTGGAGTCCCATGACATTGAGCCGCGTGCGTTGCAGTCGGAACGCGATTTCATCATGGAACATGCCGCCAAATACCTCAGCAAGGACCCCGACCCGGAGGATGTGCTCAGTATATTTGCCGGATTGCGCCCCCTGGTCAAAAGCGGAGATGCCGCAAATACCGCCGCCTTGTCCCGCGACCACACCATCCTGGTGTCGCATGCCGGACTGATCACCGTGACCGGCGGAAAATGGACGACCTACAGAAAAATGGCCGAAGACGTGGTGGATCAGGCGGAAATGGTGGCCGGTGTGGACAATCGCGACTGTGTCAGCAAGCATCTCCAGATTCATGGATGGACCCAGGCCCACGTCCCGGAGAAAAATCTCGGACTCTACGGATCGGACGCCGCGGAGATTCGTCATCTCGGCAAAAGCAATCCCGAACTCGCCCAACCGTTACATCCCCGCCTGCCGTATCAGCGGTCCGAAGTCGTCTGGCATGCGCGCGAGGAGATGGCCCGCAATGTCGCGGATGTGTTGTCCCGCCGTACCCGGGCGCTGTTGCTCGATGCCCGGGCCAGCTCCGAGGCCGCCGAAACCACCGCGCGACTCATGGCCGGCGTGCTCAACAAGGATGAAAGCTGGATTGAAAAACAGGTGTCCGATTATCAGCAGTATGCGCGGGGATACATTTTCCAAGATTCGCTCAGCACCGCGGGTCCAACCCATTCCGCACGCTTCTGATCGATCAAGCATCCCATGGGGATTTGGATATTTTCCTTTGGAAAGTTTTCCTGATACCAGCTGCCATACTGCGGGGACGTCACCTTCCCGCCCGGCCACGACCCCGACGCCCCCTGGCAGGTCTGGAATCTCGGCCTCCAGCCCGGGGCGGGGGACAGCTTCACCTTCATGGACTTCCTCCCCTCGCCCCCCTCACCCAACAGAACCCCAACCTTGACCTCGACGGCGACGGACTCACACTCCTCCAGGAGTACCAGCTCGACCTCAACCCCCACCACAACGACGACAAAGCCCCCGGCTTTGTGCTCCTGGAACACTGGAACAACCTGAGCGGCCACACCACCGCCGATCTGACCAACGCCGCCAAATTTTCCTAACATAGCAACATAACATAGCAACAGGTATTTTCGGTGTTATAAGGCCGCGTCAGAAATGATCCTTGCCGGCACCTGAATAAACATGCATGAATGTATCAGTGAAGGTAAGGTAACCCTGAGGCGTTAATTTTACCTCAATTTTGGAAAATGATCCACTTTTTCGGGTGGATCAACGTACAGGATACTTCAATTTTTGGCAACAGCCTTTAAATTATAGGAAACACAAATCGAAACCATTGCCGTTTGACAATACGAAACAATTATGTAGAGGTGGATCACTGAATGAACTATAAAACAAAAATGCTTAATTTTAACCCCATTTTGGGACATGATCCCCTTTTTCGGGTAGATCAATGGACCCGTTGAATCACTTGTTGATACACATAATGAAAACGAATCTCATCTTAGTCACCGCGGTTCTTATGTTGTCATGCGGCTGTTCTCAAAATGATAAACCTAAGCTTAAATTACATTCCGAAGAAGTGATCCACTCAGACCCGGCAAATACTTCATACAGTCTTAAAACCTATTACACAAGAGGTCTGATTGGCCTTCCGGTATGGCAAATTATCGAAAATAGTAAAGATGGCTCAGAAATGGTTTTATTCACTGTTGAACGCATTTGGCAGGAAACAGAGCCCGGCAAGCCAATTTTACTAAACACAAGTGATGAAATCCTATTTCGTGATCGTGCCGAAAGTTATGAGTTTTCAGTCTCAACAAAGTCCTTTATTAAAAATCGTTGGACTGATGCTGTTTACGTCGGCGATTATACCACCAATGATAACATCCAAGCCATTGGGCAGGAGCCGGCCGACTAGGCCCCCTCCCTCTGGCATGTAGGTTGCGGGAGAATTGCTTGACAGAACATTGGGGCGTCTGTAGCGGTAACTCAGTCTAATGGCCACCTTTCCACAAACCCAGTATTTCCGTCACACCCGGCTGCGGACCGACCGGCGAAGCATACTTGACGAATGGATTGAGCAGGTGATTTCTCATCCTGAAACCGAGGTAATCCAGTCAGACGGACGGATTCGACGCTGGGCAAGGATTTCCGCCTTTGAAAACCGTGCGTTACGTGTTATCCTTCTTGACGATGGAAACACCGGGCACAACGCGTTTTTCGACCGTGATTATGAGGAAAAACAGACATGAAAATCAAATATTTTGAAGACACTGACACCACTTTGCTGGAGTTTGGCTCAGGAATCCCTGCGGAGACCCGTGAGTTATCCGAAGACATCTATTTGGACTTGGACGCATCCGGAAATGTTGTGTCCATTACAGTGGAGCATGCAAGCAAACGCAGCGAACTATCCGAAGTCAGTTTCATCCGAATGAATTCGAACAAGCCGCTGGAGGCGACAGCGTAAACGCTGCGCCTCAGCGTGGTCGTTAGCAAAATCAATGAATCAGAGGGAAAAGGGGCCCAAACAAATTGTATTTGTTTGGAGTGACCCCTTTTCTTGTCGAACGTTAAAGAGCCATTTATCCGGCAGACAAACCCCGGCCCGTCCGCAATCTCCGGCCCCCGGAAGCCCCCTCCGGTGCTTCACGTCGGTCCCAGCCCCGGCGGTGTTCACCCGCTTTGCGGAATCACTCCCTTCCATCCCCGAGCGCCGAGCAGGGAATCCCGCCACCTATTCGGCTTTCCCACCTTCGCCCCAAAGCCAAGCAGGTGTCAGGTTCCCTTCTTCCAGTCCCGGAGCGATACCGAAATGAGATTATGCGAGGTAGCCGCTATTCCGTCCTCAGTCGCGGAGCTCCTGCGGGCGG
>PXAS01000103.1 GCA_003565815.1 PVC group bacterium | reverse complement strand
TTAAGTTTTGAATCAAAAGTTGATCAGGTTGTTGTAAGTGAATTGGTTGAAGGCACTTTCTTTGCACAGGTGGTATACAATGTAAATGGAGGTAAAGTTGAACTTGATGCCCGTCCCAGCGATGCCATAGCATTGGCAATCAGATTCAGTGCACCTATTTTAGTTAATAAGGATGTTCTTGACGAAGCCGGCATTGAAACCGAAGAGGGAGCACCACAAAGCTCTAAACAGACCTCCGTATCAGAAGAACAAACCGGAGAACTTAGTGAAATAGAAAAGCTTCAAAATGAGCTTCATACAGCTATTGAAACTGAAAATTACGAGAAAGCAGCAAAAATTCGTGATCAAATAAAAAAATTAAAAGGGTAACGTGGATCTGAACTCTATACCGTTTGATCAACTTTCCTTTTCTAAACTTTTTCAGGATTACACAACTTCAAAAAACTCTGTTTTAGAATTTTTTGAAAGTGATCCCTTCGATTCAAACTCTTTCCACAATCGATTAACCACTATCAATAATGGTGATAGTATTGACCGGGAGTTCATCGTTGAATTCCTGAAAGACTTTAATACCGGCTTTACGGATTCCGAAAACGTAATCACTCAAATTGAAAAATTTTCTGATCCCAATACTGTTGCAATTCTGACCGGACAACAGGTTAGTTTATATGGCGGACCTCTCTATACTATTTACAAAACCATTACGGCGATTATATATGCAAAAAAACTATCGAAGAAATTAAACCGTGATGTTATTCCGGTGTTTTGGCTGGCTGATGAAGATCATGATTTTGAAGAAGTAACCAGCATTTCGGTGCCTGATGGTGACTCAAATTGTACGCTGCAATACAACGGTAAATCAGATGGAATAAGAGCTGCTTCAGTTAAATTCGATATTTCAATTGAAGGTTTAAAAGATCAGCTTTTTGAAATTCTGCATGACACCGACTTCACCGAAAAGGTTAAAAAAATAATTGATAGAAATTACAGAGAAGCTCAAAGTTTTGGGCGTGCATTCGGTAAACTGTTGTTAGATCTGTTTAGCGATAATGGGCTTATACTTGCCGGCAGTAATAACCAAAAAGCAAAAGAGCATATTAAGCATCTGTTTATCAAAAGTACCAGGGATCACAAAGAGATTCAGGCGATACTTGATGATAGCACCTACAACTTAATTGAGAAAGGATATCATGGACAGGTTCATGTTCAATCCTCAAATCTGTTTTTCATTGAGCCGGATGGCAGAAGGGAAAAATTGGAATTTGCAGATAACAAATGGCAAACTGCCAGCAGAAATTTTGATGAAGCTGAACTGACTGAAAAAATAGATCAGGAACCTGAACTTTTTTCACCTAATGTATTTCTTCGGCCAATTGTGCAGGACTCAATTCTGCCGGTAATTGCCTATGTGGGCGGACCAAGTGAAGTTGCCTATTATGCTCAGATGAAGGAGTTTTACCATCACTTTGAAATGCAAATGCCGGTAATATTACCGCGTTTTAGTATAACTCTGATTGAATCATCCCTCAGCCGTATTATGGATAAGCTTCCTTTCAGCATAACTGAATACAATCAGCGAATAGAAGACCTTGAAAAGCAATTTGTAATTAAGTCTGAAACAAAGGATTTGGAAAAACTATTCAGGGAATGGAAAAACTATGTGGATGAACTTACTCTGAAGATGAAAAAAGAAATTGAGGAAGTAGATCCGTCATTGAAGGCAAGTGCAGGAAAAGCCTCGGCTGTATATTCATCTGAGTTAGATAAACTGAAAGGAAAATTATACCGGTCGGTCAAAGAAAATGAAAAAGTTCAGCTAAACCGGATATCAAAAATTAAAAATCATCTTTTCCCGGATCATAACTTACAGGAGAGGCAAACAGCATTTATCTATTTTATGAACAAATATGGATTGAACATTTGGGATGACTTGCTAAACTTGCTTGAAAATGAAAAGCCCGATACACACAAAGCAATCGAAATCTAATGTGTCAAAAAGCTAAAGATGAATTAAGGAAAAAATACCTTTCTATTCGGAGCTCGCTTTCAGAACAAGAAGTGGAAACTAAAAGTGAAAAGATTATCCGGCAGTTACTTTCATCAGAACCATTCAAAGAGGCCGCAATCGTACATTCGTATCTCCCTATTAAAAAGAACCGTGAAGTGAATACTTTGGATGTTGTTGAGCATTGCTTTGAAAATGACAAGATCGTAGTAATACCAAAGGTTGAGGCTGATCAGCAGATTAGCCATCATGTTTTAAATAGTTTTGAAGAACTTAAAACAAACAACTGGGGAGTTGCAGAACCTATTCGGCCCAAACCGGTTTCTGTAGCTGAAATAGATTTAGTGGTTGTTCCTATGGTTTGCGGCGATCGTAACCGTAGCAGGATAGGATATGGAAAAGGATTTTATGACCGTTTCTTATCACAAACAGATGCATTTAAAATCGGTTTGCTATATAACTGCACGTTAACAGATGAAAAAATTCCCGTGGAAGATTTTGATCAAAAACCGGATTGGCTGATTACTGAAAAAGAAATAATCAGATAAAATCTGCAACTCTTAATATTTTGTTTCGTAGAGTTAATTGTACAATCAAAAATTGAAGCGATTGCCATGAACATAAAATCAGAACAACCTCAGTCTTCTACACTTCAGATCAGTGAACAGGATCTCAGAAGCACTTTGAATGAGTTTCTTGAAAGTGATGAGAAGAAAGAATCCAGATCAATCTGGAATACAAGAACGATAGTTGGCTTAGGTTTTATATTTTTGGCTTTTGCCTATATCGGAAATTTTATAGCAACCGGGATGTTTGGATTTTCAGAAATCCCTTTTCTCCAAACAGTTCTTCGATTTGCCCCATACCTGGCCGGAGCGTTTCTTGCAGTTGATTGTATAGCCATGCTAAAGCGCAAAAAAAAGACTAAAATTATGGAAGCTGAACGTAACCGCGAAACCAGAGACAGCCTTGATAAATTTCTGTATCCATCGGGTAGTAAGTCTCAAAAATCTACACGCAGCAAAGCGAAAGAAGAAAGTTTTACTTCAGCAATTTCTGACTCAGGCAGATTGATGAGATCCAGGACTGACAAACAACTGTTTGGTGTTTGCGGTGGTCTGGCAAAACACCTGGGTATGAGTTCAACTGTTCTGCGGATCATATTTGTAG
>PXAS01000444.1 GCA_003565815.1 PVC group bacterium | reverse complement strand
TTGTTTGCATCCCGCGAAAATTTTGGCAAGGAAGCTGGGCTGACCGTCCGTTTTGGGCCGTCCCGAGGAGAACTTCATCATGAGCAACGAATCTTTTTACGTCACCACCCCCATTTATTATGTCAACGACAAGCCCCACATCGGTCATGCCTACACCACCATGTTGGCGGACATGCTGGCCCGCACCCATCGTTTGCTGGGTCACGACACCTGGTTTTTGACCGGGACCGACGAGCACGGGCAAAAAGTGCAGGAGGCCGCCGCCGCTCGCGGCGTGCCCGCCCAGCAGCATGTGGACGAATTCGTGCAGCGCTTCGAAGAACTCTGGAAACGTTTGGAAATCACCCACGACGATTTCATCCGCACCACCGAACCCCGGCACACCCGGGTGGTGCAAACGATTCTGCAGGATCTCTATGACCGCGGTGAAATATATGAGGACGAGTACGACGGCCTCTACGATGTGCGGAGTGAGACCTTTATCACGGAAAAAGATTTGCCCGAGGGCTGCACCCTCGACAACCTGCCCGATCACGTCAAACCCATTCGCGAAACCAACTATTTTTTCCGCATGGGCAAATACCAACAATGGCTCATTGACTACATCCAAGACAATCCCGGGTTCATTCAGCCCGATTTCCGCCGCAACGAAACCTTGGGATTTTTGCGAAAGCCCCTGGAAGACCTCTGCATCAGCCGTCCCAAATCCCGCTTGGCTTGGGGGATTGAACTGCCTTTTGACCCCAATTTCGTCACCTATGTGTGGTTCGACGCCCTGGTGAACTACATTTCCGCGGTGGGGTATCAATCCGACGAAGCCCAATTTGCCCGGCGCTGGCCGTGTCAGGTACATCTCATTGGCAAAGACATTCTCACCACCCATACCGTGTACTGGCCCACCATGCTCAAAGCCATGGGCGTGGAAATGCCCAAGTGCATTTTCGCGCACGGCTGGTGGCTGAGCGGGCGCGACAAAATGAGCAAGTCCAGCGGCAACGTGGTCAACCCCCTCGAATACGCGGACCGCTTCGGGGTGGATGCCCTGCGGTACTTCCTGATGTCGGAAATGACGCTGGGGCAGGACGCCGCGTTCACCGAGGAAGTGTTTGTCAAGCGTTACAATTCCGATTTGGCCAACGACCTCGGCAACCTCACCAGTCGGGTGCTGAAAATGGTGCATACCCACAGCGAAGCCGCCGTGCCCGCGCCTTCGGAGGACCTCTTGCAAGACCCCGATGCGGCCGCGCTTTGGCAGTCCGTCAACAACGCCGTGGAAGGCATGGCCACCCAGGTCGAAGCCATGCGTCCCGACCTGGGGCTCGCGGAAGTCATGACCGCCGTGCGCGATGCCAATAAATACATCGGCCTGCGGGCACCCTGGAAACAGGCCAAAGCGGAAGACAAACAGCCGCTTTTCGATACCCTGTACATGGCCTTGGAAGCCTTGCGGGTGTGTTCCGCGTTGTTGTATCCAGTCATGCCCGCGAAAATGAAAGCGTTGCGGCACATGATTGGCGCCGGGGAGGGCGAGCCCGGACCGGAACATTTGCGGCGATTCGGGGTATTGCCCGCGGGCACGCCCCTGATCGAAGGCGAAGGGCTGTTCCCCAGGGCCCAGGTGAAGAAAACCGAGGCAGAACCCGCCGCGCCCGCGCCCAAGACCGAGAAAAAGACCGCGAATGTCAAGGAACTCTCCGAGATCGACTTCGAGGATTTTGGCAAATTGGAGTTGCGGACCGCCACCATCACCGCCGCCGAGAAAGTGGAGGGGGCGGACAAGCTCCTGTGTCTGCAACTCGATGTCGGCGGCGAGGCGCGGCAGATCGTGGCCGGCATTGCCCAACACTACGCCCCCGCGGATGTCATCGGCAAAACCATCGTCATTGTCGCCAACCTCAAACCCGCGGTCATCCGCGGGGTCGAAAGCCAAGGCATGCTGCTGGCCGCCTCCAAAGGCAAAAACCTCACCCTCGTCACCGTGGACGGGGAAATCAACAGTGGCGCCAGGGTGGGGTGAGGCTTGGGATGAGGGTCGGACATTTCGGGACGGCGCTGGACCACTCGGGTCGGGAGGGCGGAAGGACGGAAGGGCTGTGTATGACTTGTCCCGAGTTGTCTGAGTTGTCCGATTTTCGGCAATGGCCTCCCCCTTTTTCAGTCTCCATTCCTGTTTGCATATCATAAAACATAACGGTATGATCCAAAGAATGAAGTATTTGGATCGATCCACCATGTTGCAAGCGCTGGGCCTTCTTGGCCGTCTGGCGCAGAAGGAGGGTATGCAGTTGGAATGTTGCATTTATGGTGGAGCCTTGATGTTGCTGGCATACAATGCACGGGAAAGCACAAAAGACATTGACGCCGTCATTCGGCCTCGCGAACCGGCGCTCCGACTGGTGCAAGAAGTGGCCAGGGAAATGGATTTGCCGGAAAATTGGCTAAACGATCAGGTCAGAACCTTTCTTGCCCCAACGGAACGGCACCGGAGGCTTCCCCTTGATCTTCCCGGCCTTCATTTAACGGCGCCCACCGCAGGCTATCTGCTGTCGATGAAAGCGCTCGCCTGCAGAACGGCCTTGCCGGGATACACCGGGGATCTGGACGACTTGCGATTTTTGATCCGGAAAATGAACATTCGCTCGGTGGATGAAATTCAGGGATGGATTGATCAATACTATCCTGATGACGTCCTGCCCCCCGCACAACGGGAAACCTTGAACCTTCTGATCGAGGAGGCTCGAACATGAATGTTTCCAACTCTCTCCAACGTCCGAAAACCCTGCGGGACGTGGCGCAATCCTCTGCAAGCTTGGAGGAATTCGGACGGAATTTACGGGACTGGCAGCACGGGATCCAGCGTGAAGGCGTTCACAGCCGAAAAGAATTTTCGGCCCGGCTTTGTGGCGTGCCGCCAAGGTTGGCGTCCCGATTTCCGCAAGGTGAACTGGCCGATGCCATGCTTGCGGCTTATGCGGAATGGCTTGCGGATCGTGCAAAGATTCCCCGGCCGGACTGGTGCAAGGATCCCCTGCGCGTCACGGAAACCCCTTGGTTCGGATCGCCGTTGCGTGGCTGGCTTTTGGCAAATGCTCCCGCAAGTTTCCGCCAACGGAATCTTTTCACCATCCCCGAGCCGGTCTTCACGCCCAAGCCCGGACGCCCACGGAAAACCAGGGCGCAT
>PXAS01000116.1 GCA_003565815.1 PVC group bacterium | reverse complement strand
TGCTCGGCGGCCACGTCCATCATGCTCAGCGCCACAATCATGGGACGGCCGCATTCCGCGAGTTGACTGACCAGGAAAAGGTTGCGATCCAGATTGGCGGCATCCACCACCGCGATGATCACATCCGGATGGGGGAAATTTTCGTCATGCCCCCGCAGAACTTGGGCGGCGACTTTTTCATCTTCCGTTGCCGCGCGGAGGCTGTACATGCCGGGCAGATCGATGAGTTCGACTTTCCGTGGCAGATAGAGAAAGGCGCTTTTTTTCTCCACGGTGGTGCCATGGTAGTTTCCGGTGCGGGCCCGTAGGCCGGTGAGGGCGTTGAACAAGGTGGTTTTTCCCGCGTTGGGGTTTCCCGCGAGCACCACCCGGGGCAGGGGATCGTTCATGCGGGTTTCTCCCAGCAACGGGGCGCGACGGGGCACGGGTTGACCTGAATGTGCTCCGCCAGGCGGGAAGAGAGTCCGATGCGGGACCCGAACACCCGGACCACCAGCGGGTCTCCGGTTTTGACCACTTCCAGACGGCGTCCGAGGCACACGCCCATGGCCTGGAGTCTTTCCAGTTCTTCTTTGTTCCGGACATGCGTGACAATGCCGCAGGCCTTGGCGGGCAGATCTGTCAGCGGAATCGGGTCATTCTTTCGTGCGATTGAATTCATAGGCGATATGCATGTAATTGATTTGATAGATATATCAATCAAAAAACAACTCTTCGTCCATGATTCGTCCATGGCCTTTTCAGGAGGCTTCTCGTGAGGCTTGTCAGAGGGCGTGGCATGCGGTAATGGGGATGCCATGAGTGAAAAGCGCCATCGATTCGAATATGCATTGTTCAGGATGTGCCGGGGTCTGGTCCGGATTTTGCCGATGGAAAGGGCCGCCAGGCTGATGTCCGCTTTGGCTCTGGCCGTTCATGAGGTGTTTGGCTGGCGGAAAGAGGAGACCCGGGCCAGGATCGCGGAAGTTTTTCCGGATTGGAGTGAGGCCGAACAAACCCGGATTCGCCGGGAGGCGGTCCGGAATTTGGGGCGGAATTTCACGGAATTGATCCGCTTGGATCCACTGGACGAAACTTGGTTGGCGGATCATGTCGATATTGGGAATTCATTTGATGAAATCGAGAAGGCCCGAAAAGCCGGGCGCGGGGTTTTGCTGGTGATCACGCATTTCGGAAATTGGGATTTGGCGGGGACGGTGGCGTGCGCCCGCGGGCTGCCCATGTGCTTTATCGCCAGAAAACAGAAAAACCCCCTTGTGTATGGAGAACTTCAAAAAGTCCGCGAACGGACGGGGGGATTGGTGGTGGATCGGGATGACCCGCGATTGGTTCGCAAGTTATTGAAATTTTTGGCAAACAACGGGACGGTGGCGATTCTGATTGATATTCGGGCCCGCGGGGAAGGGGAGCGTTACGAGTTTTTGGGACGGCCGTGTCGACTGGCAAATGGTTTGGGGTTGCTGGCGGCAAAATCGGGAGCGGAGGTCATTCCCTTTTCGTTCCATCGGCAGGGTCGTTCGCATCATCTCTGGCAAGCTTTTCCGGCGCGTAGATTGGCCCCGCGTGCAAGCAAAGCCGAAAAACACGAGCTGTTGCAGGGGTGTCTTGACGATTTGGGCGGGGAAATCCTCCAACATCCCGAGAGCTATTTTTGGTTTAACAAACGGTGGGTCTTGGAATTGTAATCGGCGAGGTTCCCGTTTGATTTTTGAGAACGGTGAACATATCCAATTTTGCACATTTGGGAGGTGTAAGGCGGTTCGAGCTTGAAAATGATTTAGAATTCACAGAAATTGACGAATGTTTCGTTCAATATGAGGAAATGCACCCATTCACATTGCCATGGAATGAAAATTGCTTTGCATTTTTACAATGCAATTCTCCAAATTAATTCTGATTGTCGAAGACGACGGTTCGATCCGCCGTCTGGCGCGGCGTATGTTGCGGGCGATGGATGTGGATACGATCGAGGCGGAGAGCGGGGCACTGGCCCGGCATGAATTGATCCGCAATGGAGAACGGGTTCATGCCGTGTTGGTGGATATGCGGTTGCCGGACACACAAGGGGATGCGCTGGCGGATTGGATTCGGAAGACGCATCCGGAAATGCCCGTGATTTTTTTCAGTGGCAATCACCTGAATGACCAGGCCCGGGCCCGTTTGGAGGAGTCGCACACCTTTTTCCTGGGCAAGCCGTTTACGAGGGAAACCCTCACGGATGTGGTGGTAAAGGCGATCGGCTGCGGTTAAGATTCCGAGAGGGCAAAGCGCCGCAGCATGTCAAACAAGACTCAAACACCGGGTTGTCCGCCCACGGTTTTTTCAGGGAGCGCGTCAGGCGATACCGGGCCAAGATGACGAGGAGAACGAGGTGAAAAAACAGGACCACCCCACCACGGCCTTTCGATTGGCCCGCACTCGTTTTATGAAGGTTTGGTTTCCACCGGCATGGCTGGCAAGGTGAAAAAGAAGGTACACCCCGGTCCGTCGGGATTGTTTTGGACACCCACGCGTCCGCCCAAGCGATGGATGATGCGCCTGCAGATGGAGAGGCCGATGCCGTGGCCCTCGACTTTTTCCCCCCCGGCCCGGGAAAATTCCTCGAAAACGGTGAGGCGGAGTTCTGGGGGGATGCCCTTGCCATTGTCCTTCACCCCGTACCAATTGTGACTTTCGTTCAAGGGATCTTTTTGGCAAATGATCTCGATGTGGCCGGGCTTCCCTCCGTATTTGATGGCGTTGGAGATGTAGTTGACCCATACGGCCTGGATCCAGGCGGAGAGGCCCATGGCGTCCGGTAAAGCGGGAGGTTTGTCGAGTGTTGTATCCGCGACATGGAGATCGGTGTGGAGTCTTTCCAGGGAATCGTGCATGACCGCTTCCATGTTCACGTGTACGGGGCGGATTTGTTCGCGGCGCAACTGTGAGAGCAGGAGCAGGTCGTGAATGATGTGGTTCATGCGCTCGGCGCTTTGAATGATGTTGTGCAGGTCCTGTTTGCTGACGCTGTTCAAGGTGGCTTCTTCTTCGATCAGCCGGGCATAATTCAAGATCAAATGCAAGGGGTTCTTCAGGTCATGGGCCACGGTTCGGGCATATGCGTCCAATGCCTCGTTTTGGTCGCGTAGCTGCGCGTTGTTTTTTTGGAGATTTTCCTCCATGCGTTTCAATGCGAGGTGCGTGCGCAGTCGGG
>PXAS01000485.1 GCA_003565815.1 PVC group bacterium | reverse complement strand
TCGCGCATGCCCTCGCGGATCACGTCAACGTCCCGGGAATCCCATCCGAGCGTTTCGGGCGGGTTCCGAGGCCCGGAACGGGTGAAGGTTTCCGCTTCCGCGTCTCGGAACCCCCGGACCAAGGTGGGGGCGTGCAGGGTGCCGCCATTGGCGATGGCGGCGGTGATGGAGGCCATCTGCAGGGGCGTGGTGGTGAGAAAACCCTGGCCAATGGAGATGTTGGCGATGTCGCCGCGTCTGAGTATGTCGCCGTGTTGACGTCGTTTCCATTCGTTGGTGGGGAGGATGCCGCTGACTTCGAAGTCGGTTTCGACCCCGGTTTGTCGTCCGAGGCCGAGACTGCCCAGGGTGGCGAGAATGGGGGAATAGCCGATGTCTTCGGCCAGCAACCACATGTAGACATTGCAGGAGCGGGCGATGGCTTCGCGCATGTCCAGGGTCCCGTGACCAAAGCGATTGTTACAATGCATGACCGCGGCGTTGGGTCCGGGTTGGTAAGAGCCGGTACAGGTGTATTCCTGGTCGCCGGTCACCTGCCCGGAGACCAGGCCCGCCAAACAGACGAAGGGTTTGATGGTGCTTCCCGGCGCATAGTGCTCGCGGACGGGGCGGTTGACGAGCGGGCGGCGCGGATCGTTGGTGATGCGTCCCCAGGTTTCGTGGGTGATGAAGGGCACCATGTCGTTGAGGTTGTAACGCGGAAAGGTGGCCATGGCGAGGATTTCGCCGTTGCGGGGATCCATGAGGACGATGCTGCCGGTTTCCTCGGCGAGCACGTTCTCGGCCAGGGTTTGAATGCGGGCGTCAATGGTGAGTTGCAAATCCCGGCCGGGAACGGAGGGCTGGCTGAGTTCGACGCTGTACTTGTAACTGGAGACGTCAATGCGCACCAATTCGGCGCCGGCTTCTCCGCGCAGGATCTCGTCGAATTTGAGTTCCAGTCCGGCCTTGCCCTCCATTTCAGGCACTTGGAAGTGATAGCCCCCCTCGTCGGGATCGGCCATGCCGCCGCGTCCGACGTAGCCCAGGGTTTGGGCGAGCAGGTCTTCGTAGGGGTAGGTGCGAACGGGCTGGGTGAGCAGATCCACGCCTTCCCGGGGGCCGACGCGTTCGGCCCATCGGGCCACGGCGGCATCGTCGAGATCCCGCCAGGCGATCAAGGGCAACATGCGCTGGGAATGATAGTGGGCGGTCACTTCCGCGCGGGTGAGGGTGCGGGGCCGTTCGATTTTCAGGGCGAGTTCATCGAGAATATCGTCAATCCGATCCAGCGTGCGGGATTGGCGACCGGGCAGGCGAAGTTCCTCGGGATACAGGGCGATGCCCACGGAGGGCCGGTTGTCGGCCAGGACCACGCCGTTGCGGTCCACGATGAGTCCCCGTTGTCCGGGATGGCGTACCCGCCGCAGGCTTTGCACGCTGATTTCGTCCTGGAAGGTGTGTCCCTGCACGACCTGAAGGTTCCAGAGGGAGGCGAGAATGGCGCCCTGCAGGGACAGAATCAGGCCCAGCAACAATCGGATGCGGATGCGGATGCGCTCGGTATCGGTGGGTTTTCTCATCACACTTCCTTTAACTCCACGTTGCCAAGAAGGTAGTCGAGGCGTTCAATGCATTTGAACACCAGGGGGATGATGACAATCCCCATGAGGGACATGCCCACGGCCTTGGAAAGGACGAAAGGCATGCGGATGCCGCCGCGGAGGCCGCTGCTGACGAGCAGAAGGTAGAGAATGAAGGTGACCAGGGCGGCGGAAGCGACTCCGAGCATGATGTGGGTGAACCAGTGATCGCCGAAAACGCGGTCCCGGTAATTGTTGGTCAGCAGGGCCACGGGCAGAAAGGCGATCACGGAAAAGCCAAGCGGAATGAGCCCCAAACTGTCGTGCAGGAGGCCCGCGATCACCGCGGCTTCGATCACCTGACTGTTGTTGCGGGTGAGGGCATAATAGAGGACGCCGCCCAGCAAAAGGGGGGGCTTGGCCTGGCCGAGGGCGGTCCAAGCGGGCAAAACCGCCTGGGCCATGGCGCAGAGCACGAGGGAAACGATCATCACCAGGCGGTTCATGGCAGCTCCTCCGGGGCGTCGGTTTCGGTGACGATGAAGACCACGCGCAAGTCCGAGAGATTGGCTCTCGGGCGGACGGTGGCGCTTTGGTGGAGCCCGTTTTCATCGAGGGTGACGTCTTCGATGTACCCCACCAGAAATCCTTTGGGAAAGACCCCGCCGAGGCCCGAAGTGTAGACGGGATCGCTGCGTTCGATGGGGATGTTTTTGTTGATCAGTTCCACGCGGCAAAGGATGTTGCCGCGCCAGGAGAGACCCTGTCCGCTGAGAATGCCGAACGCGCCCTTGTCGCCGATTTCCACGGCCACCCGGCAGGCGGGGTCGGAAATGAGCAACACTTCGGCGGTGCGCCCGGAAACTTCCAGGGTTTTGCCGGCCAGGCCTTCGGCGGTGGTGACCGCCTGGTTGGCCCGCACGGCGGGATTGCCGCCGTGGTCCACGCGGATGGTTTGCCACCATCCGCTGATGTCCCGGGCGAGGACTTCGGCGGGAATGAGTTTTCTGGGGGAGCGGGCCACGAAGCCCAGTTGTCGGCGCAGGAGAAGGTTTTCGCGCCGCAGTTCCTCAAGTTCCAGCAATTGGTGTTGGAGATCGACCAATTCGCGGCGCAGGGCCTGATGCTCCTCTGGGAGTCCGCCGCGGGCCATGATGGCTTCGCGGGCATTGCGAAAGCGGGCCGAGACCGAAGCGCCCAGACTTTGCAGGGGAGCGATGAATTCGCGGGTCATGCTTTTCAACGCCCGACTTGCGGGCGCGGGGAGATTCAGCGCGATCAGAAGAATCGCGCCGATACTCAACCAAAATATCCATCCTTTTCGTTTCACCGTGCTTGTTCCGGATCGGAACCGAAGCGGTGGCGGTGAAGCGGGTCAATCACTCTGTTGGGAGGGGGGGGAAGTGGGTGGGATTGTCGTCATGAATCTCTCCATCATCTTTCCTCGGCGGCGTTGCGCTTGAGGAGATTGATTTCGTGGAGCACGACCCCGGTGCCTTCGGCCACCGCGCTGAGCGGGTCGTCGGCCACATGCACCGGGAGACCGGTTTGTTCGGCAACCAGCGTGTCAAGGCCCCGCAGCAATGCGCCGCCACCCGCGAGCACCAGCCCCCGGTCCACCAAATCGGCGGACAGTTCCGGCGGGCAGCGTTCCAACGTGATGCGAACCGCTTCGACAATGGTCGAAACCGGTTCCTGCAGGGCATCCCGAATTTCCTCGCTGGTCACCATCAAGGTCTTGGGCAGGCCGTTGACTTGGTCACGGCCCTTGACTTCCATGGTCACTTCTTCCTCCATCGGGTAAGCGGAGCCGATATCCATTTTGATATTTTCGGCGGTGCGTTCCCCAATCATCAAGTTATAAACCCGTTTCATGTATTGGATGATGGCTTCATCCATTTCATCGCCACCGACGCGGACGCTACGGCTGAACACGATGCCGGCAAGGGAGATCAGGGCCACCTCGGTGGTTCCCCCGCCAATGTCGACAATCATGTTGCCGGCCGGTTCCTGGACGGGCAAGCCCACCCCGATCGCGGCCGCCATCGGTTCTTCGATTAAATAAACTTCACGCGCCCCGGCGCGTTCGGCGGATTCTTTGACCGCTCTTTTTTCAACTTCGGTAATTCCGCTGGGCACGGCGATGATCACCCGGGGCTTCATCATGCGCTTGTTGTGCACTTTGCGGATAAAATATTTGAGCATGGCCTCGGTGATGTCGAAATCGGCAATCACCCCCGCCCGCAACGGGCGGATGGCCACGATGTTCCCCGGTGTGCGTCCCAGCATTCGTTTCGCTTCTTCCCCCACCGCCAATACGCGGTTGGTGGAGGCCTGGATGGCCACCACGGAGGGTTCTCGCAAGACAATGCCCCGGTCTTTCGCGTACACGAGCGTGTTCGCGGTGCCGAGGTCGATGCCGATGTCGTTGGAAAAAAGGCCGAATAGCCTGGAAATCATGGGTTTCTTCTCACACTGGGGTCAAAATTCGTTCGTATCCCTTTGACGGATTATTATCAAGGGTCAAGCGCAAAGGGGGGGAATCCATCGAAGAGGTGAATTTTCCCCGCCAGAGTCCATTCGAAAAGTCTTTTGTGGTGATCAGGCATGGTTTATCTTTATTATAAGGGGGCGAAGGAGATTTGCGAAAGTGTGGTGGGGAAACCTGAACATGGGAAAAAGCCTTCGGGGGAGACCGAACGCTTGATCTCACGCCGCCTTCCGCGCTTTCGGGGGGATTGCACCATCAGAAGATGCGTTGACCCCCCGAAATCGCGAAATCCGACGCAAGCTGAAGCGCCCGGTCTCCCATAAGCCTGGCGGGTGGATGTGAAAGGAGCCGAAGGCTTTTTCCATTCACACCCGCGCCCCCGCGCGGGAATCCTTGGACAGGAAGTGTTGGAAAGGCTTTTCGAACGAAGTCCCGCAGGGGGCCGGGGCGTTCAGGCGTCCAACAGCAGCGCCACCGCTTCCAGACGGCTGGACACCACGGGGCAGCCGGTGGCGTGGAGGCGGGCGGGGGGCTGGTTGCCGCCGGGAATGAGGATGCATTGCATGCCGAGTTCGGCGGCGACGTCGGCGTCGTGGGTGGTGTCGCCAATGAGAACGGTCTCGGCGGGATCGGCGCCGAGGGCCGACAACGCCCGCCGTCCCTGGGGCGTTTTGCCTTCGGCATAGTGGTCGTGGTGCCCGTGCAGATCATGGAAAAACGCATCCAGTCCGTGATCCGAAATCAGCGAGACAAGGGTTTGATGGTGATAGGCGGAAAGAATGCTCTGGCCCAGGCCCCGGGCGCGAATCCTTTCGAGCCCGTCCCGCGCGTCCGCGTGCAGCAGGGCTTCTTTTCTGCGGATTTCGTAGCCCCGAATGAATTCCATGCCCAAGGTTTCAAAAGACTCCAGGCTGAAGTCAAAGCCAATGCGTTCATAATAACGCCGCACCGGGAAATCGAAAATTTCCATGTACCGTTCCGCGCTCATGCGCGGCATTTGACGCGCGTCGAGCATGCGGTTCATCACGTCCCGACAAAGCCACGCGTCATCAAAAAGGGTTCCGTTCCAATCCCAAAACACATGTTCGATTTTTTTCATGCCCGGTTCTTAGTCGCTTTGCGTGGCGATGGAAATGAAAAACCGGGTGTCGCTTTGCCATTGCCAAGCGCCTTTGCTTTTTTTATATAGGGATTCGCCCCGGTATCATTCAGAACTTTCAGAAAAAAATGAATATTCCCGGTTGCGCATTCCGCGTGCCCGTGCATATTGTGTACAGACATATGACAATCCTCACCCAAACCGAATCCCACGCAGGCCTGGATCACCACTTGGAACAGGTGAGGCACCTGATTTTCCGCACCCTGGAGGAAACCAGTTTGCGGGAGGTGCTTCACGATTCGCCTTCCCTGGCCTCTTTTGGTGGAAAAATGTTACGCTCCCGTCTCGCGCACCGCGTGGGCGCGGCCACGGGCGTGGACGCCGACCTGCTTGTCCATGGGTCCGCCGCCGTGGAAATGATCCATACCGCCAGCCTCCTCCACGATGATGTGATTGACGGCGGGGTGATGCGGCGCGGCTTGCCGACGTTCTGGGTGGAGAAGGGCAAGGCGGGCGCGATTCTGTTGGGGGATTTGCTTTTGTTCAAGGCCGTGGATTTGATTTGCCGGGTTGCCGACGGACGGTACACCCATGAATTGGTGAAATTGACCGGGGAAGTCTGTGAGGCGGAGTCGGAGCAGGAATTGATTTTGCAGGGGGAGGAATCCCAACTTGAGATTTGCCAAAGCATTGCCCGCCGGAAAACCGGCGCCCTTTTCGCGTTTGCCGCTCTCCTGGGCGGCGATGGCGATGCACACCGCGGCGAGGTGCTCAAGGAATCCGGCTATTTGCTGGGCACCGCATACCAATTGGCCGATGACATTCTCGATACCCGCGCCGAAGAGGACGCTTCCGGGAAAACCCTGGGCACCGACGCCGCCCGGGACATCGTGTCCGCCGCCCGGCTGGATCATATCGACCTGCGCGCCCATTTGGACGACTTGTTGGTGCAGTCCGTGAAAATCCTCAATGGCGATCAACAGGCCGTAAACGGCATAGCGTCTTACATTGCCCAAGATCTGCAACCGGCACTGTCCGTGCTATTGGGGTGAAACTAAACATGAATGACATATTAACGTGATTCGGTCTTGACTTCCTGTCAGGGTTGGGGATGGTGTGAGCGTGCAACCTCACACCCAAGAAAACCCATGGCAAAATTAGACCAATTGTTACGTGAATTGATTTCAAAAGGCGGCAGCGATCTGCATCTGTCCTCGGAACGTGTCCCCATGTTGCGGGTGGATGGCGAAATGGAGATGTCGAGCTGGGAGGCGTTGGCCCCCGAGGAAGTGGAAGCCTTGCTGCTGGAAATCATGGAGGAGCGGGTCCGCCTTGAGTATGATGAAAAGGCCGATACGGATTTCGCCTATGAAATCGAAGGCTTGGCCCGGTTCCGCGCCAACGTGTTTCAGGATCGGTATGGCATGGGCGGGGTGTTCCGCCAAATTCCCTCCTCGGTGTTGACCGCCGATCAATTGAACCTCCCGAAATCGATTCGGGATTTGTGTTGGTTGTCCAAAGGGTTGGTCTTGGTGACGGGGCCGACGGGCAGCGGGAAATCGACCACGCTTGCGGCCATGATCGATCTCATCAACAAGAGCAGATCCGATCATATCATCACCATCGAAGATCCCATTGAATTCGTGCATTACGATCAGTGTTGCCTGGTGAACCAGCGGGAAGTGAAGAAAAACACGAAAAGTTTCGCCTCCGCCCTCCGCGCGGCCTTGCGCCAGGACCCGGACATTGTGCTCGTGGGCGAACTGCGGGATTTAGAAACCATCGAAATGGCCATGGAAACCGCGGAAACCGGGCATTTGGTCTTTGGCACCTTGCATACGAACACCGCCGCGAGTACGGTGGACCGTATCATTGACTCGTTTCCGGCGGACCGCCAAAATCAAATCAGGTCCATGCTGTCCAATTCCCTGAAAGCGGCCATTTCGCAGACGCTTTGCAAAAAAATCGGGGGGGGGCGCGTGGCGGCATTGGAGGTTCTGATGATTGATCACGGGATCGCCTCCATGATCCGGGACGGGAAAATCCATCAAATTCCCTCCGCCATGCAGGTCGGAGCCGGCAAGGGCATGAAGTTGCTCAACCAGGCATTGGGAGAATTGGTGCAGTCGAAGCAGATCACGTCCGAGGAAGGGTATCTCCGGGCCGTGGACAAGGAATCCTATCTCAAAGTCCTCGAACGGCTGAATTGCACGCCCCCGGTCATCGGCAAGAAAGCGGACGGTCCCGCGGATTCGACGACTTCCGGCGACCCGGAAACCTCTTTTGACGAGGAAACCTTCTCGAAAACGCGGACGAGTTTCAACAAGGTGGAGCCGGATTCGCGGAAAAAGAAATTGGCATTTTTCGGATAAATTCATCAAGACATGCATTGACGTTTGCCTTTCGTCTGTCAAAGATTGACGAAACTTCACACAGGAGCGTTTTTCATGTCTGCCAAAAAACCGACACCCGTCCCCCCTCAATACCCCGAAGACATCCAAAGGCTTGTGGATGCGGTTCACTATAACCCCTACGGGGTTTTGGGGCCGCAACCCCACGCGGACAAAGGGGAAGCGAAGGGGGAAGCGAAGGGGGAAGGGAAGGGGGGCGTGATCCGCGCGTTTTTTCCGCATGCCAAAAGCGTCAACGTGGTGTACGGGGATCACGTCGTGGTCATGGAAAGGGTGCATCCCCACGGCGTCTACGAAGCGAAAATGGAAGTGTTGCCAGGGTCCTATGCTTACGAGGTGGAGGACCGCGAGCACGGAAAAACCACTTGTCCGGACCCCTATGCGCATCGGGTCAGTATACCCGACACCGACTTGTATCTGTTCGGGGAAGGGACGCATTACCGCACCTACGACAAGATGGGCGCGCATGTCGTGGAAGTCAACGGACTTTCCGGCGTCCGCTTCGCCGTGTGGGCGCCCAATGCCGAGCGGGTAAGCATCATTGGGGATTTCAACCGTTGGGACGGGCGCACCCACCCCATGCAAAGTCTGGGCGCCTCCGGCATTTGGGCCCTGTTTGTGCCGGGATTGGGGCTGGGGGATTTGTATAAATTCGAGATCAAGGGGCCAAACGGTTTTCTGTCCCATAAATCCGATCCCTACGCCTTCAGCGCCGAACTCCGTCCCCGCACCGCCTCCCGGGTTTGGGACATTCATGCCTATGACTGGCAGGATGCGGATTGGATGGAGCAACGCCGCAAACACCCGGACTTCCTCAATCGTCCCGTCTCGGTCTACGAATGTCATTTGGGCTCCTGGAAACGGGTTGCCGACAAAGAGGGCCGCTTCATGACCTACCGGGAATTGGCCGCGGACCTGTTGCCCTATGTCAAGGAAATGGGCTTCACGCACATTGAACTGATGCCCGTCACCGAGCATCCGTTTGACGGATCCTGGGGATATCAGACCCTGGGCTATTACGCGGTCACCTCCCGTTTCGGCACGCCCGACGATTTCAAATATTTCGTGGATTGCTGTCACCGGGATGGCATTGGCGTGATTCTCGACTGGGTCCCCGCCCATTTTCCCAAGGATCCGCACGGGTTGGGCTTGTTCGATGGATCCCACCTCTATGAGCACGCCGATCCCCGCAAGGGCGAACACATGGATTGGGGCACCCTGATCTTTAATTACGACCGCAATGAAGTCCGCACCTTCCTGCTCAGTTCCGCCATGTTTTGGGCGGATGTGTACCATCTGGACGGCATTCGCGTGGATGCCGTGGCCAGCATGTTGTATCTCGACTACAGCCGCGAGGGCGGCGAGTGGGTGCCCAATGAATTCGGCGGACGGGAAAATCTGGGGGCGGTGTCTTTTCTGAAGCAATTCAATGAGATTGTTCACCGGGAGTTCCCCGGCTTTCTCACCTTTGCCGAGGAATCCACCGCCTGGCCCATGGTCAGCCGTCCCACCTATCTGGGCGGGCTCGGATTCGGGTTGAAATGGAACATGGGCTGGATGAACGACACCCTCGAATACATCGAAAAAGAGCCCATCCATCGCAAATATCACCACGGGGAAATCACCTTCTCCCTCATTTACGCCTTCAACGAAAATTTTATCCTGCCCTTTTCCCATGACGAAGTGGTGCACGGCAAAAAAAGCATGCTCGATAAAATGCCGGGCGATTTTTGGCAGAAATTCGCGAACCTGCGCCTGCTCTACAGTTATATGTGGACCCATCCCGGCAAGAAGCTCCTGTTCATGGGCTGCGAATTCGGCCAATGGAAGGAATGGGACAGTGGCGACCAACTGGAATGGCATCTCACCCAGTACGAACCGCACCTGAAAATCCGGAATCTTGTGCGGGATTTAAATCGCTTGCACCAGAACCTTGCCCCGTTGCATGAACTGGATTTCACCGGGGAAGGCTTTGAGTGGATTGATCTGCACGACAGCGAGCAGAGTATTTTGTGCTATTTGCGGAAGGGGAAAGCCCCGGGGGATATCGTGGTCGTCGGCCTGAACTTCACCCCGCAAGTGCGCGAGAATTACCGCATGGGCGTTCCCCGTCCCGGTTTCTATCGCGAAATCCTCAATAGCGATTCGGAAATCTACGGCGGCAGCAATCTCGGCAACGCCGGCGGCGTTCACAGCGATCCCACTCCCTGGATGGGCCGGCCTCATTCCATCCGTCTGACCTTGCCGCCCCTCGGGGCGGTCTTGCTTCGGCCTGAATAAACAGCGGGAAGGACTTCCTTGGACGGGGGCATGTGAGAATGCGTGCTCACGGGTCAGGATATTCCGGAGGGGATTCCGCCGCCAGATCCAGGCCGGGCCCGGGGTCTGCGGCGGCTTCAAGCTCCCCCAGGGCGCGGTCCACCCTCTCGAATTCCATTTCCAGATATTCATGCCGTGGGTCGAGGGGGTGTATCAAGGGCGGCCCCACTTGTTCCGGAGGGGTCGATTCCGGAATTTCGCCCGCCTTCCACGCGGTCAGGTAGGCCTCCAAGGGGAAAAGATCCGCCGTGGGCACGGTTTCCGCCCACCAGCTTGTGGCGGCGCCGGGACCGGTGATCTCCCGGAGATTCCATATTTGCAGCACGCGCAAGGGGCCTTCCCGACGCAGGCGCCATTCTCCGGGCGTGGCCGGAAGGGAGAACCCGGAAAAGGGCAGGACCCGCCAGCGTCCGTACCCGCCCGAAAGCAAAAGCCCGTAACAAGGTTCGTCCCCGGAGGATCGGGCCGGCCACAGGCGGATGTGCCCCGGGGCGGGGCCGGGTTCGGCTGAAAAATCGATGCGGGGCCGCCAAAGCTCTGGCGCGCTCCCGGACGGATCGCCCAAAGACAGGTCCAATTGCCATTCCGCCAGCCATCGTTGCAGGTGTTTTCGCTGTTTTTCCATGGTTTCCGGTGCTTTCATGGTTCCTTACACCCGATGGAAAGAGGTTTTTCCGCGGAAAAATCAAAAAAGATCGCTTTTTCCACTTTATGGAGCGTTTCGAGGGTGAAATGCAGGCTTTCCTCTTCGGTCAAATCGGGGAAAGCGCTTCGGATGGATTCGCCGAGTTGTTGGATCCATTCGCGGTACGCTTTGTGCAGCTTTGTTTTTCCGGCGTTCGCGGTCGCGCAAACCCGGGGATCGGACAGCACCCGCCCCTGGGCACGGGCACTCACGCAGATGCGTTGCAGCCGGGTCATCCCGCTGACGATTCCAGAGAGGTTGTTGTGCTGCCAGTCGCGGGTTTCGGAGGGAAGCTCATGCCGGGCGGGGGCCGGAAGCAACGATTTCAAGTTGAAGTCTGGGTCTCCGAGGGGCGCCTCCAGGGAAAGTTGGGGATGACGGTGGAACTCGACGGCCACCCATTCCCGCACCACTTTCCGCATCAGCAGGCTCACCCCGCTTTCGACCGCGCCCAATTGCCGGTCCCCCCGGGTGAGCAGCCAGTCCTTGTACCGTTTTCCTTCCCGTCGCTCATGCAGGGCACACCAAATTTCAAATGCGTGGGCCCGATCCCGCGGCGGCGGCATGCGTTGCAACACTTCCGGACGGTTCATGCGGCGGACCACGGTCAAAAAACGGTTGCCCATGAATTCAATCAAAACCCCTCGTTCCCCGTCCGGCATCCGCCCCAAGGCGCAACATTGGCGCCAGACTTGCCAATGGGCCAACTGTGGGCCATTGCCCTGCACATCGGATTCAACTTTTTCCATGTGGACTCCCGCGGTTCATGGGGCCGATCCTGTAACGGCACCGCGATTTTTTCAAGAAGAAACATGAACGGACGCAAGCAAAGATCCGATTTCGCGGACGGAACGGGCAATGCTGCCTTTGCGGGCCGCGACCAACGCTTCCGCGCGCCGGCCCGAGGCCCTGGCGGTTTCGGGCCGGTCGAGCCAATCCAAAATCAAGGCGCGGAGATCGTCTTCGGACTCAACCTCGCGGATGGCGTCCGCGGCGCGCATTTCCTCCATCACCCGCTTGAAATTGGCCATGCCGGGTCCTGTGACCACGGCTTTGCCCGCGTTCGCGGCTTCGATGGGGTTTTGGCCTTCCGCCCGAAAAAGGCTTTTGCCGATGAAGACGAGGTCCGCGAAGCCGGTGAAGTGCTTGAGTTCTCCGGTGGTGTCCACGATCAGCACATCGGGAACCGGTTCCGGGGCGGCGGGCGGATGGGCGGGCAGGGCGGACCAGCGCCACCAGGTGAGGCCGAGACCGCGGAGATCGGCCTCGACCTCGTGGGTGCGTTCGAAATGACGTGGCGCCAGGATCAATCTCACCCCGGGATGTTTTTCCCGTGCGTCCAAAAAGATGCGGGCCAGGGCGGCTTCTTCGCCCGGCCAAGTCGAACTGCCGAGCAAAACCGTGGCGGGTTCCCGGAGGAATCCCATTTCTTCCAGGCACGTGCGCCGTTTTTGCTCTTCCGCCGGGGCGCGCTCGGCCACATCGTATTTGTTGCTGTGCATGATTTTGACCGCATCCGGCGGCGCCCCCAAATTCCGGACCCGTTCCGCGTCGCCCCCGCTTTGCATCAGAAAAAGGTTCACGAGGGGGTAAATTTTTTGCGTGAGCCAGGGAGCCCGGGCCAGACGGCGGTAGGACCGATCTGAGATCCGCCCATTCAGCAAAATCACGGGGATGCCACGCCGATGGAGCTGGTGCAACAGGTTGGGCCACATTTCCGTTTCCACCAGCACCAGGGCCGAGAGATCCACGTGCCTCAGCAATTTGCGGATCACGGGGGGGGAGTCGACCGGAGGGTAAAGCAAGACATCGCGGGGATCCAGGGATTCGGCGGCGATTTTATGGGCGGTGCTGGTGTTGACGGTGAGCAGAAAGCGGGTCTCGGGGTGTTCGGCGCGCCAGGCCCGCATCCAGGCCATGCCCACTTGCACTTCCCCCACGCTCACCGCGTGGACCCAGAGTTTCCGACCGTCGGAAAGGGCTTTGCCTTGGTCTTCCGACACTCGGAAGATGCGTTCCCAAAATCCCTTGCGGTATCCTCCCCGTTTACGCATTCGCCACAAAAAATGGGGAAGCATGATCAAATAGATCAGATGGAAAAGAAGATTGTAGAGGAACCAAAACACGGGAGGAAGAAAAAGGTGGTGGTGGGAGGAGGATTCGAACCTCCGAAACCATGAGGTGTCAGATTTACAGTCTAACGCAAATTGGTAAAACTGCTTTGAAAATAGGGTTTTTTGAAAAAATCATCACTTTATCATTTACTTATTTGTTTTGAAAGGTGTATGTTGGGTTTCAGTGAACGTCACTTGAACTCATACGAAATCAAACCGGATAAGGCAATGAGCAAGACACCCAAAAAGAGAAGGCCCAAGGGGCACGGGGGCATCATTAAGCGCCCGAACGGCATTTACGCTTTCCGATACCAGACCGACACGGGACCGAAGGAGCAGAGCCTACGGACCCGGAACAAACGGGAGGCCGAAGCCAAGGCTGAAGAACTGGAACGTATGGCCAAGGCCCGCTCAAAGGCCGAGGCGGTGCAACAGATAGCAGAGGCCAAGTCACTGATCGAAAGGCACCCCCTGCCATTCGCGCAAGTGTGGAATGAATTCGAACGGACTGGCCACCAGGCCGCGCCGGGAACCCTGGACAACTACCGCCGCGCCCTGGCCCGCTTCCTGGACTGGATGCGGCTGAACCACCCCAACGAGACCGACTTTTCCGACATCGCCCCTGAGACGGCAAAGGCGTATCTTGATGAACTGTGGCAAAGTGGTCTTTCGGCATCCACCTACAACCAACACCTGACGGCCCTCTCCCTGATCGCCCGAAAACTCGCATCCCGTCGCCGGGGTATGGTGAACCCATGGCCGAAGGGGAAAGACGCGAGGAAGAGGGCCAAGCAACAGGAGCGGCTTCCCCTGGACCAGAATCAGGCAGGGAAGCTCATGGAAGTCATAAACGAGTATGACGGCCCCCACCCGGTTGAAATGCCCGTGGCGGTGCTTCTGGGCATGTTTGCCGGATTGCGCCTTGCCGATGCGGTTCTTCTGGACTGGAAAGACGTTGACCTTGCCGGGGGATGGATCACCTACACGCCCCGGAAGACGGTACGGACATCGGGGGCGGTCTGCACCGTGCCAATCCTCCCCCCATTGGCTGAGGCCCTGCGCAAACTTCCCACAGACGGGGACAAGGTTCTGCCTGGTTTGGCGGAGCACTACGACAGAGCGAGAGGCTACGTGACCCGGCTTTTGGGTGCTATCGTATTGCAGGCCACCGGGGAGGAGCGGCAGGACGTGGACGAACAGCACTTGCGAGCACGACGGCTCTATGGCT
>PXAS01000348.1 GCA_003565815.1 PVC group bacterium | reverse complement strand
TTTGTATCATCTTCCTTCGGAAGACTCTACGTTTTTTCCAAGACTTCGCTTGGAAAAAATGGCTTGCCGGAGCCAAGCAACATGGTCCATACGGTATGGGGCAAGAACAACAAGTTCGTAAAAAACAACATGTTGTTCTGGCCCTTCGGTGAAGGGCCTAATCGACGCCGCGGACCACGGAAAGCGCGAATTGGCGGGCCGCGGCCATATCGCGGAAGCGGAACGCGTAGGTCTTGTTTTCAGTGGCCGCGCCCACGGCTTCATCCGTTCGCCGCAACCCGTGTTCGGTTCTGGAAATGCGGGCCGCAACCTGCTCGCCGCTGGTGAGGATCACCATGACGCCATCCGCCTCTTCCCCCTCCTCGGGCTGAATCCGTACACTGATCACGGCGTCTTTCCGAAGATAAATGACTTCGGTTTCGCTGGCATTGAGCACCAGGAACGACTCCACCCGCTCGACCCGGGGAACAAAGCGATCCGGCAGGCGGCGGCTGGTTTGGGCGAGGCCCAGCAAGGGCAATAATACAATCAGCAAGCATGTGGCTTTCATCGTTTCTCCTCATTCAGTTGGGTTTATTGTCCGAAAACGCCCTGCAGGGTACCATAGCGTTTGTGAGAAAGAAAGGTAGATTCTTGACATCCCCGCCTCCTCCCCACTAGGGTCGGCTTGAAACCGCACCCCAAAATCGGAGCCGGAACATGCAAAAAACCACCCCCCTTCCCACCGTTCTCACCGCCCTGGCCCTCACGGCGCTGTCCCTCGGCGCTTTTGCGCCCCTCCCCCTCTCCGCACAATTGGCGGGATTGTACCCCGATGCCTCCGGCGGACATTTCGGCATTGAAATTGTCCGGACGGAAGACGAGATCAAAGCCTCCGAAACCCTTGAAGGCATTGAGACGGACGTGACCCAGACCGATGAAAACGATTTTCTCGTCCTGCGCCTCGGCATGGTACGCAATGACAATTGGTATTTCAAAATCGGCGGCGGGGTGGGATATTCCCTGAGCGGTGAGACCCAAACGCGGGGCGAAAGCCGGTTTATGGGCGAATCCATCTCCCTCGACGAAAATTCGGGGCGCGACAGCGGCATTTACGTCAACTTGGGCGCACGGCTCGGATATAATTTCGACATCAGCCCCACCGTCCGCGTCCGTCCCGTGCTCGGGTACAAAGTCGATCACAAGCGGTACTCAAGCAAACGCACCTTTGAATTTGAAACCCCCGAAGGGCCCGTAAGCCAATCCGTGGGGGTGGACTTTGAAAACACCTGGCGCGGATATACGGTGGGGATCGAAACCGACATCCAGATCGGAACGTCCATTGTTTTTGCCGGCATCGATTATTTCGGCGCCTCCCCCGACCTGAGCGTGCGCGGACCCGCGGTCATCGCCAATGGCGACGCCTCCCGAAGTTTCGACGGCGACGGCATTGAATTCCACATCGGCATGATCCGCCAATTCGGCGGCGGCACCTTTTTCCTGCGGTTTTTTCACCAAAACTGGTCCGGCGACGGGAGCGGCACCCTCCCGAGTCCAGGCGAAAACGGAGGGGCAGGCGGCAGCGGCACTTACGACTGGGACGTCACCAATACCGGCTTCATGATCGGGGCGGGATTCGGATTTTAATTTTTTTACATTGCCTATTCGACTCATTTCGTGCTATAGACACTCGCTCTCCCGGCAGTGGGTGGAACCCGCGACAATTTTCGCGCTCGAATCTCAACGACTTTTCCGTTTGCTGCTGACTTTCCGCCCCCAGTCCGATGGCCGGAAAGCCTTACAGCCCCGGACGTTGGAATTTGACAAATGAAATACGCAGAAAAACCACGGCACGAACGCCGTGCCGAACGCAATGGCAGTCGCAAAAATCACCGCGGGCGCAAGCCCGGACGCGGTCCGTCCGCCAAACCCGCTCCCGTGGCCCTCGCCCCCGAACCGCCCCGCGAGCGAAAAGTGACCCCTGAAGGCGAGTTCAAGCTCTTGATCCCGGAATTGGAGCAGGCCCTGGCCGAAGAAGGCTACCTGTCCCCCTCCCCCGTTCAAGCCCAAGCCATCGCCCCGATTCTCGAAGGGCGTGACATGATCGGCACCGCCCAGACCGGCACCGGCAAAACCGCCGCCTTCCTGCTGCCCATCCTGCAGCGCTTGCACACAAACGCCAAGACCGTCAAACCCGGGTATCCCCGCGTGGTCATTCTCTCCCCCACCCGCGAACTCGCGGCCCAGATCGGCGAAAGCGTCCGCACCTATGGCCGCCACCTCGCCCTGCGGCACACCGTCATCACCGGCGGGGTCAGCCCCGTGCCCCAAACGCGGGCGCTTCGCCAAGGCGTCGATATCGTCGTGGCCACGCCCGGACGGTTTCTGGACCTGAACCGTCAGAAAAAATTGTTCACCGAAGAGGTGGAGGTTTTCATTCTCGACGAAGTGGACCGGATGCTGGACATGGGATTTTTGCCCGACATCAAGTCCATTCTCAAAAACATTCCCCCGAAACGGCAGTCTCTCTTTTTCTCCGCCACCCTCAGCCCCGTGCTCGAAGAACTGGCCGGGAAAATCACCCAAAACCCGGTGCGGGTTTCCATTGCCCCCGAAAAAACCACCGTGGACAAAATTGCCCAGTCGGTGCTTTTCGTGGACAAGAGCAACAAAAACGATCTCCTGCTCTCGCTGTTTGACAAGCCCGAGGTGAACAAAGTCATGGTCTTCACGCAAATGAAGCACATGGCCAACAAAGTCACCGAGCACCTGTCCCGCTCCGGCATCAAAGGCGCTGCCATTCACGGCAACAAAAGCCAGGCCGCCCGGACCGCCGCCCTCAATCGCTTCACCCGCGGAGAGGTCCGCGTCCTCGTGGCCACCGACGTGGCCGCGCGGGGCATCGACGTGGACGGAATCACCCACGTGGTTAACTACGACCTGCCCATCGAAGCCGAAAACTACGTGCACCGCATCGGGCGGACCGCCCGTGCCGGCGCCTCCGGCACCGCCATCTCTTTCTGCAGCGCCCAGGACCGCAACCTCCTGCGCGGCATTGAACGCCTGCTGGAAAACAGCATTCCCGTCGATGAAGACCACGCCTGGCATTGCGAAACCTCCCGCCACGCCCGCGGCGAATCCCCCATGATGCGCGGCCGCGGCGGACGAGGTGGCGGCGGTGGAAGAGGCGGACGCGGTGGCCGCTCCGGTCGTGGCGCCCCCCGCGGGCGGAGATA
>PXAS01000068.1 GCA_003565815.1 PVC group bacterium | reverse complement strand
CTCATGGTCTTCCACACCGCCGGACGTCGCGGCGACGCCTACCGCCTGCGCACTTTCCGCAACCTCTATCAAATCCGCGAGGCCGGGACGACAACCGACTCGGACTCAAATCTGAGCAACCCATAGCACCCTGCCATCTTTATGCAGTATCGCAAAAACCTCACCCATATGACAATCGACACCATGAACCCGCCTCCCCACATCCACGTTTCCACCGAAGGCAGCGACGCTTGGTCCGGTGCCACGCCCGACCCGCGCCCCCGAGAGGACGGCCTCACCGACGGTCCGCTCCGCACCATCCAGGCCGCGCTCACCGTGGCCTGGTCAAAGACAATTATTTCTCCCCACTCGACGACAACTATAATTCCCCATCTTGGAGAGGATGATATCCGGGCCTGTTTATGTTTTGGTTGATGATTTGTTTGGTGGTGGGTTGATCCGGGTGTCCTCCGCAGGGGTGGACGTAGGGGCCGAAGGCCCCGGAGGACGCCCCTGCGGAGGACACCCGGAAGAAGTCATTGTTTATTTCTTTTGCACTGGCATGCGCTGGCTGTCTCCGGCGAACTCGAGGATCACGCTATGATGAACGAGCCGATCGATGGCCGCCATCGCCGTCATCGGATCATGGAAGATCTTCTCCCATCGGGAGAACGGCAGATTGGAGGTGATCATCAGAGATCCACGCTCGTAACGCTCGGCGAAGAAGTTGAACAGCACCTCCATTTCCGAACGGTCGTGCTGGACATAACCAATATCGTCGATAATGATCAGGTCGAAGCGGTCCAACCTTTTCAGAGCTTCGGGAAGCCGGAGGTTTTCCTTGGCCTGGAGCAGATGCTGAACGAGTTTGAAGGCGGGCGTGAACCAGACGCTGATTTGATGCCTGAGGATCAACTCCCGGGCGATGGCGCACAGGAAGTGCGTTTTCCCCCGCCCCGGAAGGCCGAAGGCCAGCACGTTGACGTGCTTTTCGACGAAGCCGCCCTCCAGCAGGACATCCATCTGACGGCGCACTGGTGCGGCAAGCTTGTCCGGATCGAGACAGGCAAGGGTTTTGCCTTCGGGAAGGGCCGACTGCTTGAGCAGGCGCTGGATACGACGCTCGTGGCGCACCTGCCACTCGCGTTCGCACAGTTCTTCGAGGAAGCGAGGATAATCCCAATCTTGCCGACGGGCCAGATCGGCCACTTCTGCGAGGCATTGGCGCATCGTGGTCAGGCAAAACGAACCCAAAAGACTTTCAACATGGCTGAGGGATTTATCCACGGGACACCTCCGCGTTTTCAAGGAGTTGATCGTAAAGGCCAAGATCGCCCTGAAGGATAATCGACGGGCCCTCGCGCCACTGGTTTTGCTGGCCGAGTTCGCCGCGGACGCGGTCCAGACTCACCTTGTCCAAACCGATCCGATCCAATAGCTCCTCGACGCGTTCCAACCCGTGTTCCAGGCTTAGACGCAGGATCCACAGGTAATCGCTGTCGGCGCGGTTGACCGAGAACCGTTTGCGCAACGACTCCCCCAGACGTTGCCACTTGGGCGAGGGATAAAAGCTTTGACGGTAACGGTAACGTTCGAAAGCTCCCGGCTTGCGACACAGGTCCTCGATCAAGTGCCTCCAGTCCACGCGGGCCCCGCCCGCATTGGCGTGGCTCTCGAAGCAAGCCACCTCCGTGCTTCCCTCCCACAGCTCAACCCGGCTTTCAAAAATCCGAGCCCTCAACCGCATACCCCGGTATTTGCACGGCACCGAATAGCTGCCTTTGCCCACACGGGCCATCGAGTACTTGTTCACCCGACAATCGGTTTCCTCGTATTCGGGCAAGCGGCACGGCGGCAGCGCCTCCATGACCGCCATTTCCTCCTCCAGCTTCTTTCTCCGGCGCAGATTGCGTTGGCGCAAGCATCCCGACAGCCATTGCTCGTATTGCTCAAGGCTCTCGAAGTCCGAGCCTTCCGAACGCAAGGACAGATTGTCCCGGAGATAACGACGGAAGTGGCTGTGGGAACTCTCCACGTCCCCGTTCTCGTTGGCCGCTCCCACTTGGATCGTCTTGGGTCTCATACCGTAGTGCGACAAAAGACCGAGAAAGCGCTCGTTGAAGCCACGGCCCGAAGATCCCCTGCCCAGATGGTGCGTAGCCGTCGAGGAGTTGTCCACCTGGCAGATCCGGGGGACGCCCCCCAACTCCCATAAAGCCGATTGCAGGCAGAGCTTCAGCGAGGCGAAAGACTCCGACCGACAAACAACCGCCCACTCCCAGTTCGAGTAGGTCAGCGCGCAATGACAGATCAGATGCCGGTATCGCTCACCGGCAATCCTCACCGTGAAGTCCCTTGGATGGAACCAGTCCAGCTCCAGTAGCCGTCCCGGTTCGTGCTCCTGCTCGAAGTAGACCGGCTTGCGGGCGTGCCCGTTTTCCAGCTTCCAACTGCGGAAGCGCCGCTGCAAGCTCCGCAGCTGCCCTTCCTCGAACTCGCCCGGATATCGGCGTTGCAGGTCCTCGAAGGCCGTCGTAGCCTCCAGGCGCGGATTGCCTTCCAGCCAGCGTTCCACCTGCGGCCATACCACCGCGAACGGATCCTCCCGGGTGCGCCAGTTGCGGGGTCGCTCCCGCTCCCCGGGGCCTTCGCCCCCATGGATATACTTGCCCGCCGTCTTGCGGTCCATTCCCGCCTTGCTCGCGCTCGCCGAGATGTTCTGTGTCTTTTCGTAGTGTTGCATTAGTTTTCGGTATTGCGGCCAAGAGATCATACCCCGTTCCCTACCGGACTTGCGTTCCAGTGGCCACCACTCACACCAAAATGTTGGGTATTTTTAATTGTCGTTTGTGGGGAGTTTTAATTGTCGCTCGCCACATGAATTACAACGGGATCTTGACATAGAACCACTAAATAATACTCTTAGGCTATGAAATCACACATAAGTGCTACAATTGATACGCAGGTGCTGGACCGAGTGGATCGGTACCGGCGAGTTGTGCGGAGGTCCCGGAGCCAAATTATCGAAATGGCCATTGAGAGACTGCTGCGGGAGGAAGTACCTGCGGATGAGGGCATTGTGACTTCCGGAGGGGCGTTTGCGGAGCAATTTTCCCGGGCGGATACCTATGAACGTTGAAGATTTGCACGGCCGGGTGCTTGTTGACACCAATGTATTGATTTACGCAACCCTGCGGAATGATTCCCGCCATGCAGTCGCGCGTTCGGTGCTCGAATGG
>PXAS01000151.1 GCA_003565815.1 PVC group bacterium | reverse complement strand
GGCTCGGCCTCATGCAGCTTGGTCAGATGCGCCAGCAATGGATTCCAATCTTCGGTGGCCCACAAAATTTCAAGCCACATGTTTTCAAAGGTGGAATGATCCGGATCCAGATTTCGCGCCGTCTGCGCAAAAGGCTTGGCCAAGGCAAATTCCCCGCGGACGGCATGATGATACGCCATGGCGTTGTGGACGTGCGGCGGGGCGTCGGGCCGGTCCGTCAGACTTTGAAACCGACGGTGGGCCAGATCGGGTTCCAAGGTGGCCCGGGCCACCAGATACAACAACACGGGATCATCGGGGTGGGCCGCCAGCATTTCCTCATATTGGGATTCGATCTCCGCCTCCCGCCCGATCCGGCCCATGGCCGTCTGATAATGGCGGTGTACCTCGATTTTCGGAGGATGCTCCCGGAGAAAGGGCTTCAGGGTATCCATGGTTTGCTCCGGGGGCATCAGCGCGGAGAGGAGTTCCAGGATTTCATGCCGGTCCGGTTGCAGGGCAAAGGCGCGGAGCAGCCAGGCACGGGCCGCGGCCTCGCCCTCCGTCAAATACAGCATCTGAAAACGTGGGTGTATTCCCTCGAATGGGATGAGGGTGACCGTGCTCTTCCAGACGGGACGATTTCCCGACAACTGGATCTGGCTCGGCAAATCCCGCATGAAATAATCCGTTTTGTAGCCTTTCAGCATCTCGCCGCTGTACAACGCGTATTTGGGGTCCCTGGCCCGGGACAGGGTGGCCTGGGTTCGATATTCCGCCGATTCCCACAACAGCACCGCCAGCCGGTCGGGATTGATCACATAGTTCCGGGAATCAAAAATCCGCTCGAAAAATCCGCGGCTGAATGTCAGGGTTTCCACCGGAGGGGGGACCAAATACCCGTCCCGATTGCGGATTTCCACCCGGATTTCCCCCTCGGACAAACGAATGTCCCGCCTGCGGTTGGGCCCCAGGAAATAAGGTTCGCCATTCAGAACCGCCTCATAGGCCACCGGAAGTCCGTTGACCAAAGTGAACTTCACGTCGTTTTTGCCGGACAAGCTCATCATCACCACGAACCCCGTCACCAACAGCGCCAGCACGGGCAGGGCCCAGCGGGCCACCAGCAGACCGGCCGTGGCTTCCGATTTGATCACGGGGTTGACGATGAAAAACCGCCGCAAGGTTTTGGCGTCCTTTCCCTTGGGACGCCGGGCCGTATTTTCCAAGTAATCCAATTCCTCCTGAAATTCCCGTTGGCTTGCCACGTTTCTGGCTTGGGGAATGTATTCCAAGGCTTCCTCGGCCCGGCCATAGGCGATCATGGCCTGCAGTGCGGAGGACAACTTGATCGGATCGGGTTCCTCCAAATTCAGTTCGTCCCGAAGCCGGGGCAGGATATCCTCGAAATTGCCATTCAAAGCCGCGAGCACGAAAAGCCGGCGTTCATTGTCAGGAGAAGGATCGGATTTGACCACCCGGCGCATGATCGTTTCGGCCCGTTCCCGGTCCAGAAAATGTTCCCAGGCTTCCGAGAGCATCACCAAGGGCTTCATGCTCCGCCACTCCCGTTGTTCCAACGCATCCGCCACCTTGCGGAATTCCGCGTAGGCCTGCAACCCCACCAAGGCGCCCAGCAAATCCGCCACCGCATCGGCCTCGCTTTTCCCCTCCGGGGAGGCGGTGATGTCCCCAATGGCCTCCCGGACGGTTTTCTGCCATTCTTTCAAGGAAATGACCCGGTGCTTGCGGCATTTCGGACACGCATTGATCACCCGCATGCGCCGCAGGGGAACCAGGGGAATGAACAGGGCGGTCAGGCACAACACCGTGTCGTAAGTGTCCAGCAAGCCCTCGTGACCGCAGAATTCACAACAGGAAAGGCTTTGATGCCTGTTTTTCTTTCCGGCGTAGCTGGTTCCGAATCCGTTGATTGTAAAGGGCATCGCGGTTCTCCGAGGGTTTTTCAAAATTTATGGCGCGTCCATTTGGACTTTTCAAACAAGTTTTGTCAAATATTTTGTGCGATGGAGATTGCTTTATGATGGGAAAGGGTGCTATCATTCATTCGTCGTTCACACACGTATGCCCACAGCGATGCCCAGGAGGTTCACCATGAAATTTCAAGTCCATGCCCGCGGGTTCTTCCCCCTTGTTCTTGCCATGATCACCCTGCAAACGGCGGAAGCCAAAGAACGCCACGTCCGACTGGAGGCACAAACGCCGACCCAACATCGGCAAGTCCTCACTTGGTCCGTCGACCGGGAAATCGTCGGCGTACGCGTGGAGGTGTTGGAGGGCACCCCCATCATCAACTCCGTGAAAGTCATGCCCGGACAGGATTTTCGAGTGGGAGCCCGCATTGCCAAGGACACCCACTGGGAGGGCCGTCTGCAGCGCCCGGCAACCCCATCCCGCGTGGTGGTCAGCACCGATGTCGCTCGCGGCAGCAGCATTCGCTTGGTGCTCATCACTTCCGACGCCCCGGCCGCGCCGAAACCTCCCGCCACCGCCGCAGGCAGGATCCAACGACCGTCCAAACGGACCCAAGCGCTCGAATGGCAAGTCAACGAAGAAATCCGCGGATTCGAGATCGCGGTCCTCGAAGGCCGTCCCATCGTCAACACCATCAAAGTCGTCGGCGTGCAGGATTACAAAATCGGCGCGTATGTCGATGCGGGATCCGGCGTCAAACGCGAATTCGGCCAAGCCCGTCATGTGGGACGCATCCGCGTGAGCGTGGACCGGGCGGATGCCAGCGCCTTGGAATTGCGCTTGATCAAATAAGTACATCGCTCGGAAACCCGCTGCGCCCCCTCCAACGGATTTCCTCAATCCGCCGCAAAAGGGACGACACCCCTTCACCGACAGCAACAACAGTCGCCCCCAAGCGCAAAACCGGCCCCTGCGCGTAGCGCCCTGGAGTGCGTGTAGCGAGTTCTACGAGCTACCGCCCTTGCCCCTTTGTCCACAAGCCGACCCTTGCCCATGCCATGCCCCGTGGCCCGTGGCCCGTGGCCCGTGGCCACAATCTCGTCCAACCGCACGGTTCAGTGGAGCCCAGGCTTTTCGCGCAAAACCACAGTAAAAGGCGGTAGCTCGTAGAACTCGCTACGCGCACTCCAGGGACGCTTCGCGTCAATCCACTTGCAACAAGGGGGGGAATTCCTCAATCTGCCGCAAAAACGTGCGCCCACTCTCCACCCAAATCCCAACCTTCGCCCCCAATCAAAAAACCGACCCCT
>PXAS01000261.1 GCA_003565815.1 PVC group bacterium | reverse complement strand
GGGCGGCGCGTTGTTGGCGATGATCTTCCACATTCAGATGAAAGTCGCCTGTTGTAGCTTTCATGGCCGCGTTGACGCCTTGTCCGCCTTTCACAGGAATTTTTGTGCCAATCTCATTTCGGCGAATGTTGGTGAATTGGATGGGGTGAAGAACGCGGATGCGGTCAATCACCCAACGGATTTGAGGTTTCCAGTAGATGGCCTCCAGCACTCCGCGGGCGGCGGAAGGCGTAATGACATCGTAGGAGACGCGCTCGACCTTCATTTCAGGTCGGCTGAAGAGGGCGTATTCGCCGGAGATTTCGAGGGTGATTCCGTAGGACATAGGTTACCAGATCAGGGTTGGGTTTGGGGTGGATTCGTATGGGAGCGTGAGCCCGCAATCTTCGGAATAGTGTTGCTCCGGGCACAGAAGAACCGGGAATTCGTCCCGCACCATTTCAAAATCGCGTTCGTTCGCGTAAAAGTGATTGGGGTAGATGTTGACCGCATAGCGTTGGAGAGATCTGCAAAGTACGCGGTGCAAAGGAATCGCCAAATTTCGGAGATCCTTGAAGAGCGGTTTGGATTCATCTCCATAAGGAATAAATACGGTGATTTGGCCGGATTCGATGAGCTTGAATCTTTCCGCCGCCTTTCGGAAGTTGAAGAGATAGGGTGCGTCCTTTGTTTGCCCGAGATTAAATAAACCGAGAATGTTTTTTTGGTCCCACCGTGACCGCTGTTGCCAGAGGTATATGGTGAAATAACGTTCCACGGCCGAGAGTCCAAGGGGATCCGGTTCCATGTCGAGAACCTGTTTGGCGATATTGGCGGTTTCGCGAAAATATTTCTCCGAAGCCTGATGTTCGGAGTCAAAAACGATCACGTTTCCGAGATCAGGATTTTTTCCATTGCGGTTACAGCGTCCGGCCGCTTGGGCGATGGAATCCAATCCAGCCATGGAACGGAATACCACCGGGAAATCGACATCGACCCCAGCTTCAATGAGTTGAGTGGAGATCAAACGAACAGGTTTTGTTTCATTCAGTCTTTCGCGGACCTTGTCGAGTTTCTCACTGCGATGCGCGGGACACATGAGGGCGGAGAGGTGAAAATGCGCGGGGTCGGAACCCAATTTCTGATAAAGGTTTTGCGCGTGTTTGCGTGAATTCACCACGCAAAGCACCTGTTTTTCCAAGCTCAGTTTTTCTGCGAGTGTTTGGTCGGACACCATCCCGACGTATTCGGTTTTTGTGCGTTGCAATTGATGATATAGCCGGATCGGGTCATCGATGATTTCCCGGATATCCTCCAAACCAATGGGGAAATCTTCGGATTTACGAATGCTGGGTTGGGTTGCCGTGCAAAGCACAACTGTGCTGTGGTATCGTTGTGTGAGTTCCCGAAGTGCTGCAAGGCAGGGCGCAATGTAATCGACGGGGAGGGTTTGGGCTTCATCAAGGATGATCACCGCATTGGCAATATTGTGTAGCTTTCGTGTTTTCGAGGTCCGGTTGGCGAAGAGCGATTCGTAAAATTGAACGGAGGTGGTGACAATCAGGGGAGCTTCCCAGTTTTCGGCAGCCAGTCGACTGCGCTCGGTCTCTTCTTTCGGTTGGGTGTTGGAATGATGTTCCAAAACAAGGTCGGAGCCGAGTTGCGCGAAAATGTCTTTGAAGACTTGGGCGTTCTGTTCGATAATTGACGTGAATGGAATCACATAAATGATGCGGCTCATACCGTTTTGCAGTGCATGCCGGAGGGCAAAGGCCAAGGATGAGAGGGTTTTTCCTCCACCAGTGGGTACGGTGAGTGAAAAGAACCCGTGAGGTTCGGATGACTTTGTTTTGCAGGCTTCCAAGACATGTGCCCTTTCTCGCTCCACCAAAGTTTTTGGTTTGTCAAAACTATCCAGTTTTGTGTCCAAAGCCTCCAGCATTCGTTTCAGTATGTCGGATTCTTTTTTGGGACGGTTGGCCGCTTGACCTGGATTCATAAACTGTTCCGTAGCCAGAAAATCGGCATCGACCAGGCAGGAGAAGAGCATTCGAGTGAAAAATGAGACGGCAAAACCACATTCTTTCGTTTGGTGGGCTTGCATGAGGATTGAGGGAGGGGAAGGGATGGTTGAAGCTAAAAGGGTTTCCGGAGCCCCTGGAGTCGGATATACTTCTTTTTTCAGTCGAGCATCAAGACATGCGTGTTCGCTGAACATATCCATCAAACCCGTGTGATGGCCGGAAATCAGATAAGCCAAGAGATGACCGGGGACGCCCATTTTTTTGACTGCTAACTGTGCTCCGGCCGTAGTGTGGTCGACTTTGCCCGCAACCTCCTGAATATGCATGTCGTTTTGAGCCATGAGATAATTCTGAAATTCATCCGCATATTTCCCCAAATCATGCCAAAGCCCTGCGAGTTTGCCCCACTCTGTCGCGCCAAATGTGTAAGAAAACTCCCCCGCCAATTCGGAAACCTCCCGGAGATGGGTGTCCAACACCTCCCAAGATTCCTTGGGCTGGTCTTTCAGAGTGTGTGCATAATATGTTTTCATATTATAGCACCTATAATAGGAATGCACTTGCTTTTGTCAAAGAATCTTTTAAGTTATTTTTTGTCAGGGTTTTCCATCCCTGTGGATTGAAATCTATTCTAGGTACTGAATGATTGAGGAGGGCGGTCTTGCCTTTGCAGGGCCGCCCGATTTCTCCCATTGCCTTTATGAACCGATAGTTGTTCAAATAGATGTAGTTCATTGTGTACGCTCTCATTTCTCCCTTTCAAAGGGAATGTCAGCGCAGTCAGATAAGACTCCGAGGAGCTGATCCGGTTTGAGGGCGGGGCGGATTTCGATCTCCCCGTCTTTCTCGACGAACTGGAGGCTCTGTCCCTGCTGGAGATTCTTGGATTGTTTTCTCTCTTTTCTGACTTCGCGCACCATTTCGACGATGTCATCATCGCTGATGTCTCGTTCTTCCTCGGGAACGTCCGGTATGGAATCCAGATCGTCGAGGACAATTTGTATTGGGGTCTTTGGCTTGTTTTCCATAAAGTCTCCAAGGTTGTGTTTTTCATTTCGTTCTTCATTCATCTGTCCGGCGTGGGATTGATTTTTGGCTCTATTATACCAGACGCGAGTGCCAAAATGTGGCACTCTGAAAAAAAAGTTCGTTTTTTTTCGAATTCAGGCCAGTGCGAATCTTCGGACCATGGCGTCGACTTCTTCCTTGAGGCGGGCTTTGAGTTCGG
>PXAS01000307.1 GCA_003565815.1 PVC group bacterium | reverse complement strand
TCGTGCAGTACACCAACGAGGTAACGAGCGTAGCCGAAGAGACCGACCTGAAGATCCTGGACAAGGAATACGACTTCAGCGGAGCGCTTGCGGCGGGAACGCAGATGCTGCTGGTGCGCGGCTTTGACGGAGAAGTCGACGGTTTTGGTCGCTTAACCGGCAGTCTGGGCATCCAGTTGCTGGAAGAGGAACTGATTGCGGTGGGCGAAGACATGACCGCCTCTCTGGAGGCGGGACCCGCCTCCATTTCCGCCAGCGGGGATCAGTTCGGACTGATTGTGAATAACACCGGGGGCTTGGTCTTCGAAATGAAAAATGTTGGTTTTGCCGCTTCGCTGGCTCCCTTTGCCAATATGGAAGCCCAAAACGTTAATTTGCGTTTCGCGGTTGGAGCTTCGGTCGCGGCGGGCCGTGAACTGATTATCGGTTCGCTGGAATACGAATTTGAGTCCGAAATTAACGACGGCGATTTGTCGTTTGAGGTGGAGGGGCTTACAGCTGACTTTATGGGTGTGGCCTCTCTTGCCGGAAATGCTTCCTTCCAATTGGACGCGGATGGCAACATTGAGGCATCTTTTGACGGAAATCTGATTCTCACCGGATTTGTAACGGTATCGGGCGCGTTTGAATTAACGCAGACCTTTGATTCCGAGGACAATGCCACCATCCTCTTCATGGGCTCGGATGTGACGGCTTCACTCACGGTGGGTACGGTTGCTGTTTCCGTGGTGGATGCCGAGTTTGCCTTCCTCGCCTACGAAGCGGGTGATGGCGGCATGGCGCTTCATGCCTCCGGGGATGCGGCTTTGACCGGTGTGGACGGTTTGAGCCTTTCGGGATCGCTGGCCGTATGGGCGAACACCACCGGGGATCAGGTCGTGACGTTTGATGGCTATGGGGCGATTGATTACGGGGTTTCCGATCCGTATTTCGCGATGGAAGCAAATGGATTGACCTTTGCGATTGAAGGTTTCACTGAAATCGTGGGCGATTTTGCATTTGTCATGGTCGAAGAGGCGGAGCTGCGTTCAATTTTGGTCACCGGTGAAAATATCGAGGCTTCACTCGGAGTTGCACCGGTTCAGCTTACGCTTGAAAACGGTACTTTTGCTCTTGCCCTGTTCAGTTCGGATGATGACAGCTCATATGCGCTTCATGCCGGAGGCAGTGTGGCGTTATCGGGTGTTTCGGGGCTGACCATGAGCGGCGATGTGGAAATCTGGGTGAACACCACCGGAAGTGACCTGATCGAATTTGGGGATTACGGTCAGGTGGATTACGGCACCTCCGATGATATTTTCGCATTCCGCGGCAGTTCGCTGCTTTTTGAACTGGGCGGTGTGGCCTCATTCTCGGGCGATGTCGGCTTTATCTATGACGGAACCTACCTCGTCGCGGTGGCCCGCGATGTTGCGGCATCCCTGACCCTTGGTGATTTCGGCGCCGGTGTGACAGACGGAACGTTCGGATTGATTCTGACGGAAGACGGGGTGGCACTTGAGGCGCAGGGCGGACTGTTTCTGAATGGCGGCGGGTTTGCCGAAGCCTCCGCTTCCACGGTGCTTTTACGGATTAACGACACCGGCATCGAATGGACCGGTACGGAAATTCAAATCGGTTCTCTGGATTATACTTTCCAGAATCTTCCGTCGGCGACCGATTTGATGGTAGTCAATGTGATCGGTCTGGAATCCTCCTTTGCGGATGTTCTCTTCCTGAGCGGCGACTTTGCTATCTCGGTGGACGGGGATGCGGACATCATTGATATCATCGCTCAAAATGCTGCCGCCGGTTTTGCGGTGGGGGCGTTCTCCGCCGGTGTCCGCAATGCCAGTCTTGGCCTGCGGATTGATGAAAATGGCAAAATCGCCCTGGAAGCCTCCGGAACCTTTTCGGCTGTATTGCCCGCCGAAATCAGTCTGAGTGCCCAAACTGTAACCTTGCGGGTGAATGAGACGGGTCTTCTCATGACCGGTGAGACCCTGACCGCAGGCGAACTGGACTATGAATTCCTCGGATTAGCGGCATCTGAAGACCTCTTTGAACTTTTCATCGGCGGCGGGGTTCTGGATCTTGCCGGCTTCCTGCAGGTGAGCGGGAACTTTGCGGTTCGCTCGGTTTCCGATACGGTGACCGTTAAAGATGAGGGGGCTGTCGATGTGGATGTGCTCACCTTCGGGGCCTCCGACGCAAACGCGTTCGCGGGATACAACGGCGGCACCGACAACGCGGTGGGCATCGCCCTCACCGAAGTCAACGCGGCCCTGGGCCTCTTCAGCGAACAGGGCGGCGCGGGCCGGAGCTGGACCGCACTGAAAGCCAACGTGGGCGAAGCCGCATTTGTCGGTATCGACGAACTGACCCTCTCGGTAACGCAATTCGGTCTGGAAGCCAACCTTGCCGCCGCCGACGGCAGCCTCATCGATTTTGCCGCCGCACCCTATAGTGTGCCGGTCAACGTTTCCGACACTGTGGATTTTGACATGTCCGCCGAGGACGGCGAACTCCTCCAGGCCGCCGGGACGCTCACCCTGGAAGTGGCCGAGTTCTTCCGGATCAGCGGCGACTTCGCATTTGTCAGCCGCAGCGACACCGTGCGGCTTTCCGACGGGAGTTCTGTGGATGTGGATCTGATTACGGTGGGCGCCAACAACATCACCGCTTTCGCCGGCCTCAACGGCGGCACCCCCGAGGCCCTCGGCTTTGATCTGACCGAGGCGAGTTTTGCCCTGGCGATTCTCACCGATGCCGCCAACCCCGCCCGCAAGTGGCTGGCCCTCAAGAGCGAAGTCGGCTCGGTGGGCTTTGTCGGACTTGACGGCCTGACGGTAGAAGCCGATACGCTGACGGTGGAGCTGAATCTCAACATCAGCGACGAGGGAGATGCGGTATCCCGGGATCCGGAACTCACCGCCACCGTTCTCCGCCTGGAAACCGATCTGGCCGAAGGCACGCTGGTGTTCGATCTTGACGGTGAAACCGCCGAGGTTGCGGTCACAGTCGCGGACACAAGCACCGGCCTGCGCGGCAAGCTGGTGGCGGCACTGGAAAGTCTGCCGGGAATTGGTGCTGGCAATGTGGAGGTGACCGGCACCCGCGAAGAAGGCTTTCTGCTGAATTTTGTGAATGACCTGCTGGGCGATGACCTCAGCCGCCTGACGGTCAGCACCGAGTCCCCCGAAGTGAGCACGGCGGTGCTGGAACGCCAGGCCGGTGCTCCGGCGGTGGAAGACGA
>PXAS01000434.1 GCA_003565815.1 PVC group bacterium | reverse complement strand
CGCCCGGGGGACTCGCGGACGACGGAAAAGATCCGCAATCGCAAGGGATTCGACCCGGTGGAGGTGATCGCGGAGTATGAACGCCGGGGGGAAGTCCCAATGGCGCGGATGTTGCGTCAGCGGGTGCGATATTTTACCCGGGGCGTTGCGATCGGGAGTTCGTCATGGCTGGAAGGGGTGATGTCGGAGTATCGTTCCTGTTTCGGGGACAAGCGGAAAAAGGCGGGGCGACGGATGCAAGGGGGCTGTTGGGCCGGGTTGGAGGCATTGCGGGAAAGCGATGCGGGTTGACGGGTGAAAACGGAAGGAAAACATTGCAACAGGTATTCTCTTGCAGCCAAAAACGGAATCGCACCCGCGTTCACCGGGGTCCGGGGCGCGCCCTGGACCCCGGTGAACGCGGATTGGGGGTTTCGCCTTGACTTCCCCCCTCATTTCCCCAGAATCGCCCAATATTCGCCCCCCTCAAAACCCCGAAACCGCCTCCCTCGCTCCAAGCCGAAAAGCGATTTTTTATCCATTTGTCAAAATGAGTACCCGCAGGATTTTCACCCCTTATCTCATCATTTTCAGTTTGTTTGTCGGGGTTCCTCTTCTGGATCCGTTCGGCCTCCCGAGCGTCCGCGCGGATGTGCTGGAAGACTTGATGGACAGTTTTCAAAGTCCGCAACGCCGACCTGAAGACGGGCTGAGTCCCAGTGAGGCGCGGGTCATGCGTGACCGAATCCAGGAACTCGTGAAGGAGCGGAACATCGAGGAGGCGATCGACTTGTGGTTGCAGCATTGCGGGACCACCGAAAGCCTGCGTCCTTTGCGGGACACGATCCTGGAAGCACTCCGGCGCAACCGGCGAGTGGCACCCGACCTCGGACTCAAGGTGCTGGAAGCCTGCGGCGGCCCCGGCGACATGCCCTTGCCCAGGATGTACGCGTTGCGGTTCTGCTTTTTGGACAGGGCAGAACGTTTTGACGAAGCGAGGGAAACCATCGTGGACTTTGCAAAGGCACTGAACGATCTGGGGCCTGACTCCGATCAGCGCCCGCGCTACATTTACGAACACAGAAAGGTATTGGACCACTTTCTATGGGGCAAGAATTCCGATTACATGGAAGCGATTGCATGGTCCTTGTTCATGGAAGAACGGACATCATCCGAATTGTTTTTGATTTTCGTGCTTCCCAGGATTGTGGACGATAATTTAATCCGCAACACTCGGCAACTGCACGAGGTGCATGACAATTTTATCAGTTTGCCGCTCACGCCGGCGGATCGGATCGATGCGGGCAACACGATCATTGGAAATCTTTTGCGCCCGCGTGGTTATTCCCGTTTTCAGTTAACGGATGAGGACAGGATTCATGAGGCGGAACATATTCTTGACCACATGCCGGAAGAGATTGCCGAGTGGACCCATCTGATGCGGTTTCGTGTTGAAGTCTTCGCGAAAGATGTAGAGGGCATCATGAGCAAATTGCCCGAATTCCGCCTGGTGAACTCAAGGATCCGCGGTAGGGGGCTGGCCGTGGAACACAACCCGCACCTGCGCCGGGCAGCCCTGGTGCTTGTCGAGGCGGGGGAATGGGACTCCCTTCTTCAAATCGCAACTCCGCTGGCCGAGCTGGAAACGAAAACTTCATCTGGACAACGGAATCGATCCCGTTATTATAATGAATGGAAAATTTTCAAGGCCGTCGCGCTGCTTCGCTTGGGCAATACCGACGAGGCCTTGGAAATCCTCGAAAAAATCGGGAGTATCGGCATGAACCATCCGGTCGTCCACAAAGTTTTGCTGGAGAGCGAAGCCTTTACCGCGCATTTGTTGCAATCCTTGCGGGAAGAAGATTCCGTATGGACCGGGATCTTTCACCAATTGTTTGTCAATGCCTTCCATTCTGACATTGCGCCTGATCTCCACGACGAATTGAACCGCATCTATCTGGAAACAAAATCGGACCCGGAGACTTTCATTTTTGACACCATCCTTATTTTCAGAAGGAACGAGACCCGAATGGCGCCGAAACGTGTATTGGCTTTCTACCTCCTGGCCGAGGCGCATTTTCAAATGACCCCCTTACCCTGGCATGACAATTATTTTCAGTACCTGGTCGGGCTCCGACACACCAATCAACGGGAAAACTGGGGAGATACCTTGGCGTTTTATGAGAAATTTCACGCTGAAATCATCAGAACCCAGGCGGTATTTCCCCCTGATGCAATTTACAGCCTTAGCTTTTCCAACTATTTTCCTGAGCGCAAAAAATTAGCGAAAGAAATCCTGGAACAGTTAATCGAATTTCAACCGAAACTGGATACCCGGCGGAGTATCCTTACCCAGCGCTTTAGAATTTACCCCGAGCACCAACATATCCCTAAGGAAGAATCCGACAGATTGTACCGTGAATTCTTTCTGCCCGTTTTTCTGAGCGGAGACTTGGCGGACCCCTTGGATCTAAGAATTTTTTTCACCCAGGAATTCATGCGGCTGATAGGTGTGCGGGATCATTACCTTCACCTTCTCGCGGAAGAGCCCCTGGAAAAATTCCCCCGCATCACCTTGGAAACGCTTTCCGCCCTGGCACAGGAATTCAACCTGCCGGAGGTGTCTGAAGTCTTCCTGAACGCCGCGAACAGATTGCAAAGCGATGCGCCGGAAGGAGACGCCGCACCGATCACGGGCCGCGACTGGCGGTCACCCGTAACAGACATGGAATTTGTGTGGATCGATGAAATGGACTTGTGGGTGGGTAAATATGAAGTGACCAACGCTGAGTACCGGTTGAAAGAACCCGGTCACAGAACGTCTCATGTGAGTTCCTTTAGGTTGAACAGGGACCGTCAACCGGTTGTCATGATCAATTTTCAGGATGCCGCGGCGTACGCCCGATGGTTGACCGAGCAGGAACAGGCTTCCGGCGCTTTGCCTGAAGGAATGAGGTACCGTCTGCCAACCGAACGGGAATCCCTCACCTATGCCGAGGCGGGAAAAGACTGGAAATACCCCTGGGGAAACAATTGGCCGCCGGAAAGTGGCCAAGCCGGGAATTACAGGGATTTGAGATATGAGCGTTTCCTGGGCGCCCAGTCACGCCACGCGAACATACGACTCTTCATTCCGGACTACGATGACGGCCACACGGTCACCGCCCCCGTGGACGAAACGTGGCCCAACCCCTGGGGAATCCACGGGGTGGGGGAAAATGTTTCCGAAATCTCAGCGCGGGACGTCCACAACCGGCAGCTCGGTTCCGCCCGCGGCGCGAACTGGCGCTCCGGTCGCGAGGAATCCCTTCGTATTTCATACCGCTTTGATATCAATCCCGAGATCCGCACTTATCTCGATGTCGGTTTCCGTGTGCTGCTCTCACCGTAAACGAACGATTCAAGACAGATTTTTTTATCAATATAGCAACAGGTAATTTCCACACGCCCAAATTGATTTTATCGGGATTGGGGACGGATTGATAAGCGTCCGTCAGACCCAGAACACCGGTGTTTTATTTGGAAAAGGTGTTTATGTTCAACATGCGAATTTTGATCCCGCGCCTCACCCGTAATCGAAGAAAGGAGGCCCCGCACAAGAGGGGGGCATGGTTGGACATTCCCCCACGTTTCTTGTTTTAATCGTTCATTTGCATCACAGGTTGTTGAAACCGATCCAACACGGCCTGCGCGTGGATGGCGGCTTGGGTTTCCGGATATTTTTCAATCAATTTTTCCAAAAATCCGATCGTGGGGTCAGGGTTGTCGGGGGAATATCGTTGTTGAATGCCGTGAAATATATTGGCGGCGATTTTTTCATTTTCCAATGCGGGATCTCGTTCCAGGGTTTCCCGGGCCGTGCGGGCGGCTCTGCCCACCTTGGGGCCGAATCTGGCTTCCAAGCCGCTGAATGCAGCGTGGGCGGCCAACAATTGATTTTCTTCCAAAAAAGCCTTGGCACTTTCCAACTCACGATCCGCGGCGGCACGCATCTGGTCGATCCACTCTTTCGCGGTGGCGTTTCCATACACCTCCGAGCGGCTGAGCAATTCGAACGCCTCGGCAAATCGTCCCTGTTGGAGCAATGGACGGGCATCTTCCAACAGTTTGCGGCTTTTTTCCTCCAATCCCTTGTTGAGGTGTATGAGACCATTGAGAATGGAATCGGCGCGGGGGATCGAGTGGCCCAGTCCTTTGTCCTCAATATAGAGGCTCTGCTCGAATTTATCCTTCACGTAGTGACGATACACCCTCAAAGTGTCTTCCTGATTAAAGTCTTTGCTCCCGGTATGGAACACGAAGGGCCGGGTTTTGGCAAGGTCATACAATGGCGGCTTGCCCTTGAACCTGGCTGGCAGATAGCTGTTGAGTTCTTCAAAATGCAATCTTCCATAATAATTGGCGCCAATCACATAATATCCCCCGCCGGTAAATACGTCCGGATAGGCGACCGCCGTTTCGGAAGCGGTACGCCCCCCCCCGGAGCTTCCGGAAATCACCCCCCGGTCGGCGTCGATGTTATAAAATCGTTTCAAATTGTGTACCGCATCCAGGGCGAGCAGTTTGCGTGTGTACACATGACGGTTGTTTCCGGATTGGTTCGCACCGACCGCGATGTAATTGAAATCGGCAAGATGGCCGCGGAATGCGCCTGGAATATTTCCACCGTCCCCCGATGAAATCCAAACAAACAAGCCGTGGGGACGGTCCTCTCGGTACGTTTGCGGGACGTGAATCTGAAACGATTCATCCTGGATCCGATACGCTTCATAAGACTCGGGGTTTTTGCGTCGGTCAAACTCCTCCCGAGTGCTCAGCGGATGGGTCTCGGAAAACGTGGCCCTGAAAGAGCCGGTTTGGTGCGGTTTGGGTTCTTCGGCCCGAAGAATCGTCATCCAACAGCCAAGGGATAGCCCGAATCTCAGGTTCTTGAGCAGGAGTTGTTTCATGTCGGTGTTATGGCTGATTGTTTGAGTGATGAAAGGTTGAAATACCCGAATTCTCCCTTCACGGATACAATCCGAAACATTTTGATTGAAACAATATAAACACCATGTGGAGAATAATGTCAACCTGAATCCGTGGGGTATTTGCAACGAAGATCAAATTCTGAGCCTGTACGATGTGCAGGGGGCATGGTGTGGGCTTTGAGTTGCGATGAATGGGCCGAAGCCGTCGAACCGGGGCTTTTGCGATACGACGGGTTGTGTCGGTTTGGGTATACGCGAGGAGCAGTCGCATGGTTTCGATGAAGCTCAGGCCCCGGATTGTGACGAAGAAGTCAACGGCTTCAGCTTGACAGCAGCCCCTCAATTTCCCAAGAAAGCGCTCACGCCGTATGCCTCTCAACCCCAAAACCGCCTCTCGTCCTCGAAGCGTGAAAAGAGATGTCCTATCCATAAAATGAAATCAAAAGCACTTAGAAACGGAGTCCAGGTCAGTGAGATGGGGCTGGGCACCATGTTCTTCGGGACCAAGGTGTCCGCGGAAATCAGCTTCGAGCTGATGGACCTGTATGTGGAGGCCGGGGGACGGTTTCTGGATACCGCGAACATGTACGCGCATTTTTTCAGCGCAGAGGCGAAGGGCGGGGAAAGTGAAACCGTGATCGGACAATGGATGAAAGACCGCAAAAACCGGGAGGATCTGTTCATAGCCACCAAGGTGGGGGTCCCGTACCCCGGAGTGGAGCGCGGCTGTTCCCGACGGCAGATTCTGGAGGAGTGCGAAAAAAGTCTGATGCGCCTGCAAACCGATGTGATCGATCTGTATTACACCCATTTTGATGACAGGAACACGCCGATGGAGGAAACACTGGAGGCCCTGCAGTCCCTCATCGACCACGGAAAGGTCCGGTATATCGCCGCGAGCAACACCCGGTCCTGGCGGCTGGAGAGGTCAGCGGCTTTATGCCGGGAACGAGGCTGGTCGCCCTGTGTCTGCGTGCAGAACAACTACACCTACCTTTACCCCAAAGGAGAGAAAGTGACCTGGCCGCAGATCAAAAGCAATCAGGATATTCTCGACTACTGCAGCGAGGAAAATCTGCCGTTGGTGGCCTATGGGGCGCTGCGCAAGGGGGGGTATGCCAATGGGGACCTGGACAAAATCCTAACGTACGCGGGTCCGAACGGCATTTCCCGATTGCAAACCCTGCAACAGGTCGCGCGGAAGGCGGAGGCCACCCCCAACCAAGTGGTGCTGGCCTGGATGCTTCATTCCACATCTCCGACCATCATTCCGCTGGTTACCGCCAGTCGGCCGGACCAGCTGCGGGAAAGTCTGGCGGCTGTGGGGCTCACCCTTCCGCCCGACCTTCTCGATCAACTGAACTCACACCCATGACTGAACCGTACCCTCAGCCCTGAATGGCACTGACTAATGGGGTTTCGCTAAAATTTCGATGGCATCTTTTGGTTTCCAGGCGATCCCTTGCCATTGAAGGTGGGAATTTCACCGCTCCCAACTTTTGAGGGTTTCGAGGCGGTGGAGGAGGAATTCGCGTTTGGATTCGAAGACGGCGAAGAGGAAGAGAATGCCGAGGCCGAGGACGATGCCGGCGACGTACCAGATCCAGGTCCAGCCCAAGTTGGCGGAGGCATGGTAGAGGATGGTGATCAGGGAGAGCAAGAGGAACCCGAGTCCGCAAAAGAGGAAGGATTGGACCCGGAACATCATGCCCGCGAGAATCCCGGCCACGGAAAGCCCCATGAGCGCCAGCGGCAGGTGGGGGGCGGCGGCCACGCCCTGGATGAACATCTCGGCGGTGGAGGAGATGTAAATGAGACTCACGCAGGTGTACCGAAGTTGGGCGTGGCGTTCGGGTCCGAGTTGACGGCGGTGGAGGTGGCCGACGAGGAGGACGCAGAGGGCGAAGGGAATCGTCCAAAGCTGGGGATGATCGAGAAATCCGCGTTCGGCGGTTCGATGCAAAAGGATCCAGAGGGCGCTGTTGGCGCAGAGCGCGGCCAGGACGGAAAAGGCAAAGGATCGGCGTTGAATGGCGGCGATACCGTAGACTCCGCCCATGAGGAGCATGATCAGGGACTCATGAAGAGGCATGGGACCGACCCAAAAGCCTATCAAGGGCAGGAGTGGCAGGAACAGGGCGCTTCTGGATACGGGAACCGCCAGCACGTGCAGGCCTTTGCGCGTCCAGGCGGCGCTGAGGCCGAGTCCCAAAAATGCCAGGCCCATGACGATCAAAGGCCAGATCGAAAGGATGAACCCGGAAAAGAGTTCGGGAAAACTGAGCCGGAGGTGAAGCACGAGGAGGGCGAGAAGTCCTTCGGCGGCGTAAATGTGTTGATGACGCCGCGAATGGGACAGGCGGAACGGATCCCGTTCCGGGCGCAGGGCCCATCGGATGCAACTGAAGCAGGCGAAGACCAGGGAGGCGGCCACGCCGAATACGCTGAGCGGGGGAAGGAGGGCGTATGTGCGGAAGACAAACCCGTACACGCCTTGGATCAGGAGTGTGACGAGCAGGGCGAGCGCGGCGAGGGGCACGAGGATACCGATTCCGGCTCGGAGGGGCGCGGACCAGGCTTGGAATGGCTTTTGGTGTTGGAGGGCGGCGTACAGGAGGGAAACGAACACCAGGGAAAACGAGGCGACCGCGCTGTACTGGGCCGGATGGGCGTGGTTCCCCCGGGGATTGACACATGACCAGGCAAGCGCGAGGACCACACAAGCGAAAACGGCGACGGCACTGAAACCAATGGTGCCGTGAACGGAATCCAATGTCGATTTGTTTGTCCCAAGGCGGGGAGTCTTGGCCATGAAACCCAACCCGGAGGAGAGCAACAGCAGCGTGGACACCAGCATCAAACGCGTGGAGAGATCGGGCGCGTGGGTCGGGTCGAACATGCCCGCAAGCGAATTGAAGAGCACGTACGCGATTTGTGGAATGCCGACAAAGAGGGTGAAGCGGTAGAGGCTTTCCCGGGGCGCGTCGGGGCGGGCATGGAAACCGAGGCGTCGCACCCGGGGCGTCCATCGATGCTGCGTGGCCCAAAGCAGGCCCCAAAACAGGGTGAGAATTCCGTGGATGAGACACAAAATTCGCAGGGTGGATTGCCAACCGGGAAACCGGCTTTCCAGATGGAGGGCGACCGCGGCCCAAGGCAACAAAAACAGTCTGTGGAGGGCCAGTCCTGCGCGTTCGTCGCGCAGGACGAGCAGGTTCAGCAGCAGGGTAACCGCAAGCGCGATGTGGAAGAGAGTTTCGAGTTCCGCGTTTTCTCCGGGCATGGAGAGCCGGGCGCCCACGGCGATGGCAAACAGGAGGTTCCCGAGGGCGGCCCAGTGGAGATGGAGGCGGAGTTCGGGTTGTTTGGCGCGCAGCGTCGCGGTCAGCAAGGTATTGGGCAGGGTGGCCAGACATTGCACCAAGAGGAGGCTCGTCAATTGTTGGGTGGCGGGGAGATCGGGCATCCAGCGAAGATGCCAAAGGAGAAATGCGGAAAGATGAAGGCAAACCCCAGCCAGGGCGGCGTTCAGGTGGAGGGGGGCGAAGGCGACGCCGATGCGTGGGTGCAGGTTGAGAAAGGCGTGGGCGAAAAAGACCAGGGCGAGGAATGCCATTGGCAGGGAGACCCAGAGGTCGGCGTGGTTTGCGGCAAGGTGCGGAGGAAGGGTGGCGCGAATGGAGAGCAGAAACAGAAACAGCATCGAGCAATGAAGCCAATGTGCGGTCCCGGAGTCCTCGCGGTCGGACGGCATCAGGAGGGGACGGCATACATTTACGTGGAGGGCTCCCAGGATCCCGCTGCCCGCGAGAACGGCCAGACCCGTGGCGACAACGAGAAATCTGTAGGCGAGCAAGGTCGAACGTGCCGCGAAATGTGGGGGGATCAGCAGGATGACCAACCAGATGAATCCACCCGCGAGGGCGGACAATTTCACGCGGGTCCACTTCGGACGGATGTTTTTACGCGGTTCGCATCCCATGGTCAGGGCGAGGCAGACGAAAGTCAGGACGGCGGCGAGCAGGCTCCATCCGTTGGCGATGGCGGTGCCGTGGGGCAAGGTTTCGATTACGGTGAAAAACACCCGGACGGGCGGAGGCGCCAGCAGGGTCAACAGGAGGCACAGGGTCACGGCAAGGTGGACATGAAGCCATTTTCGTTGGGGGAGCGGGGCGGGGCCTTGGAAAAGCCAGACCAGCCCAAAAAACGCCCCCCACAAAGTGTGGGCCTGCAGGAGTTGAATGCCGAAAAGGATCGGGCTCACGTGGGGTGGACGGGGATACACGAGGAAAAAGACCAGCACCGTGAGGTGGCCGAAAAGGGAGGAAAGCAACATTGCGCCCCCCTGCGTTTCGCGTCGGGCCATCCGAAAAAAAGAAAGGCCGAGGAAAGCCAGGGGAAGGGCCAGATCGGTGGCGGCGGACGCGGGGCCGAGAAATGCGAACACCCCGGGGGCGGGAAATGGCCGTCCGGCGAGGGCAACGCTCACTCCGTGCAGCGAGAAGAGCGACAGCAGTGCCGTGCCCGTCCACAGGCCTTGTCGTTGAATCGGGCGTGACAGCGGGGCACTCCCCCAAACCAAAAGAACGGCGCTCCACCGCATCAGGGCGGAAACCGATTGGGTGTGTACGCCATGGCCGGCCAGCAGGGGCATGGCGGCCACCACCCACCACAGGGTCAGCCGTGGGAGAAGGTTTTGTTGAAATGCCGGGGGGCGGATGCGCGAGAGACAGAGGACCAGCCCCACCCCGGCGTAAAGCATCCATTCCACCAAGGGTGGAGGCGAAACGTCCACGGGGGCGATCCAAAAGGGCGTTCCGTGCGTCAGACGGAGGGCGAATCCGTGCCAGAACCATCCGAACAACCCCGCCGCGGCGAGGACGAGGAGGATCTGGTCGGCGAAAATTCGAGGCGCGATGAGCAGGCGGGTCGCGTTTTGGAGCAGGCGGCGGAAAGGTTGGTGCGCCGGGGAGGGACCGGACAGCATGAATTCGCCGTTCGGCCTTTCCAGGACGGAAGCCGGGCGGACAAAGGCGCAGACGCAGGCGCGGACCACGGCCCAGAACAGGGCCGTGAGTACGATCCCCGCGGCCGGGGAATATCCGGGTGGCGCCATGCCCGATTCATGCAAAAAAAGGGTCGTTGCGAGCGCGAGCGCGATTTGGCTCAAAATCCAGGGCACATCATTCGCATTCAGCGCGGCCAGCAGCATCCAAGGGAGGACGAGGCCGAGCAAGGGCGCAAATTGCGACGGCTGATCTGGCATCAGGGACAGTTGCAGAACAAACCCGAAAGCCGCCAACGAGGAAATCCAGAAGAGCGTTTGCAGTTCCATCTGATAAATTTTCCAGAATTTCCCGCCCAAAGCCCACGTCGCCAGCAAGCCGGCCACGGAGAGGTTGGCGATGAGCAAAAGGGGGGCGGTTGCCTCCCATCCCCGCACGAACCATCCGCCTTGCAGGATTGCCAGGGTGAGCAGAATCAGTCCCGTGCGAACGAACGCGGATTGCAGGCGAGGCGCGGGCGAATCGGGGAGCCAGCGCACCAAGGGCGCGACCAGTCCCAGCAATCCGAAAAGGGCATAGTGAAATTGAAGACGCAGGGGATCGCCGTTGCGGGCGAATCCGAACACGCCGAGCATGAGGATGCAAGCGCAGGCCATTCCCGCCGCGGTCCAAAGAACCAAACGTCCGTGCAACGGCATGCATTTCGGATGACGGCGCAGGAAAAGACCGAAGGCCGCCAGCCCCCACGCGGCGGGAACCAAGGCCCGTGCCGCGTGACCGGAAAACAGGGCCGCGAGCAGTTCCGTTTCCGAGGCCTGCCATCCCAACCCGACCCGCAGGGAGATCAACCGGAGCAGGGTGACGCCGAAGGCCGCGGTGAGGCAGGCGGGCACCCAAGCCTCGGGGAGTTTTTCCCGGAGGGCGAGCCACACGCAGCACAGGCAGATGACGAGGAGTGCGGGCAGCAGGGTTGCGGGCATGGGCCAGGCGAGGAGGAGGCCGCCGCCCATGATCGCGAGACCCAACACGCCGACAAACGTCCCCGATGCCGCGATCCATTCGGAAGCAATCGTCTTGCGATGGTGCTGGAAATGGAGTCCCATGAAGAGGCTGGGACCGCCGTAGAGGCAAATCAGCGCCGAAAAGCGTTGTCCGAGATCGGCGGGGTCGCCCGCCAGCGCCCCGCAAAGCACCACCAGCAACAACGTGGGAAAGGCGGTGAAGCCCCAAAACCAAAGCAACGCCGAGGGATCTTGTTCCCCGGGGGGGCGGGAACGGCGCAACACCCAGCCGATGGCGGCGGCATGAAGGAGGAGGGGAATCGAACACACGATTAGAAGAGGCAGGGTGCCGAATTCCGCCAAATTGAAGCGGCGCAAGGGAAACTGGAATCCCGAAAGGGCGAGGACCGAAAAGGTAAGCGCGCGCGGGAATGCGGGCATCAGAATCGGAGCCGCCTTGGCGAGCAGCCAGCCCAGAATGCCCAGGGACAGACCCTCGGCCAGCAGGGATTGGAAGGCCAGAAGTTCGCGATCCCGTCCAAAGGTGCTGATCAGCAGAAACGTGATGGGCGTCAACAGGGTGGCAATGGAAAGCAGGCCCATGCTGGTGTTGGGCAAATGCCATTTGCGGTTTGCGTAGAGGCCGGCGCCGAAAAGCAACGCGGCAATGCCGGTGAAGAGACCCACTTGAAGAAACCACAGTTCGGTAATGCGCGTCCAGAAACTCACCACGAGCGCCCCTGAACAAAAAAGAATCAGCAGGCCCCCGACACATTCGCCCCAGCGGATGTTGTTTTCCTCCAAAAACGCGGTGAAGATGTCCTGCCATCGCTTCGGAGACGGGGGGAAAGCCGCGCGGGCCGGGGGAAAGGGCGGTGAAGGCGGCGGCGGCTGGTTTTGCGGCGGGGACGGGGCCTCGAACGCGGCCCGATAACTTTCCTCAGGAATTCGCTCCGACCTGGCGGCGGCTGCGGGAGGCGTCCCCTTGGCGGGGGAGGGCAGCGGCGGCGGTTCCCGAGGAGGGGCGGCCGGGGATGGCGGGGGGGATCGCGGCGTTTCCGGTGACGGCGTGGAATGGGGCGGGACGCGTGGGGAGGGAACCGTCGGGGCGGGCGAGGGCGTATTGGTGGCCGCGGGGGGCGGCGTCTTTTCGCCGGGTACACCGGATTGTTCGGCGCAGAGTGCGCTGATCACCTTTTCGGCGGCGTCCCAATCCACCTTCTTTTCATTGGCAAGCGTTTTGATGTGATGAATGGCCCAAAACAAGGACATGCGCCGATCTTCAACCGGGTTGTTGGTGTTCTTCGGTCTGGAACCGGGCTTGGGGGCGGCCCGTTTTTGTTGCTTTGCGGGACCCCGGACGAGAAACGCGAGAAATACCCAGATGCCGTGGCCGACAAGGGTGATCACTGTGAACAGGAATAAAAAAAAGAGGAAGATGTACATGGGGGCCTGTACGTGCAAGACTTGCGGCTTTTTATAAGAATGACAATAATAATGTCAAAATAAAAAGAAGTCAAGGTGCGTTGCGAGCTTAGCGCGACAGTCTCTTGTGCGCGGTACATTTTTTCGAGAACGGGAATGTTTGCAGGAGAGCAAATCCGCACGTCCGGTTCGACGAGGGAAGGGAAAGTGGGCCTGGTACCGTGTAAACCATAAATCTTCGCATAGGACCGTGAGATTCCGAGTGGATTTGTTATGGATACGCATCTTCTTCGGGGTAAAAAAACAAGTCGTCCTGTTTGCGACGATTTGGAATTTTTGTGCCGCCATTGTCTTCGAGGTTCTCGCCCACGCTGTAGAGACGCCAGTGTCCGTCCTCGCGGTTGATGCGCAGGGGGGCGCGTACGAAGGGGTCTTGAATATGGGAGGCCTCCAGAAACTCAATGAGATGAAGGCCGGCGGGCCGTTGCATTTGGGCAGGTGACGACAGAAAATAATCTTGGAATTTCAATCAAGTCTGCATAGATGGCGGCAATATGTCCACCGCAGCAACCCTCCCCGAAGACGATACGCCTCCCCCGTCCGCAATCTTGTCTGAACGCCGTCAGTTGATCAAGGCCTTGGGGCCGGGCATTCTGATGGCGGGCGCGGCCATCGGGGGCTCGCATCTGGTTTCTTCCACGCAGGCGGGGGCGAAATTCGGTTGGTCTCTGCTGGGGCTTTTGCTTTTGGCCAATCTTTTCAAATATCCCTTTTTTCTGTATGGCGAGCGGTACACCGCCGCGACCGGGGAAACGATTTTGCACGGGTTTCGGCGCATGGGGAGGGCGTATCTGCTGGCCTATTTCGCCCTCAACCTGGTGAATGCGTTTTTGAACATTGCCGGGGTGGCCATGATCACGGCCAGCCTTTCTTTGAATTTGGGGGTGGAGGCCCTGAACATTGCCCTGCCCGAGCTGACCCTGATCGTGGCCGGCTTGTGTGCCATCCTGATCTTGCTGGGGCATTACCGTCTGCTGGACGGGGTGACCAAGGGGGTGATTTTGCTGCTGGCGCTTTCGACGTTTGCGGCGGTGGTGGCCGGGGCCTTGAATCCGAGCGAAACCGTGGCGGATTTCACGAAAACCTCCCCCTGGGATCTGGCCGGTTTGGGGTTTATCATTCTTTTCATGGGGTGGATGCCCGCTCCGATTGACGTGGCCATTTGGCCTTCCCTGTGGATGAAGGCGCGGGAAAAACAAACCGGGCATCGAGCCACCATGCGCCAGGCCATGATCGATTTTCATATCGGATATTTCGTGACCGTGGTTCTGGCGGTGTTTTTCCTGGCCCTCGGCGCGTTGATCCTGCATGGGTCCGGGCGGGAGTTTTCCATGGCCAGCGCCGCGTTTTCCTCGCAATTGGTGGATTTGTATACCGAGTCCATCGGCGGCTGGTCCTATTGGATCATTTCCATTGCCGCCTTCACGGCCATGTTCAGCACCACCCTGACCTGCATGGACGGGTATCCCCGCTCCTTGGCGACCTGCTGCATGCTGTACGGGGGCCTGACGCCGAAAGGACGGCTTCGCATGGTACACGGCACCTGGATTGTGCTGAGTGTACTGGCCACCTACATCATCACCAAATTTTTCCTGCAAAGCCTCGGGCAGATGTTGCAAGTGGCCATGGTGAT
>PXAS01000009.1 GCA_003565815.1 PVC group bacterium | reverse complement strand
GAAACTGTCGAATCGTCGTCGTCGAAGCTGTCCCCAGCTTCGATATCCAGATCTTTGATAGGTTCTGCAACTGGGGACAGTTGCAGCTACGGCAAAAAAACACCAATTATGAGATGCGCCCCTCACGGTCCCATGCGAAGATTTCCGGTCGACAGGGTCCTAGACGGAATTTTCTGTATTTTCACTTGCCCCGAGCGGGTTGGGAAGGCAAGACGGGCTTATGCCGGGATCTCTTATCGTATTGGCAATTTTGATCGTCATTGTGGTGGCGGTGGTTGCGCATGAAATGGAAAAGAAACGCCGCGTGGCCTTCCGGGCTTATGCGGCGAAAAACCGTCTGGACTATACGCACGAAAAAGACCGCGGGTTCGACCGGTATTTTCGGGATCTGCCTTTTGTGGGTCCGGGGTCCAATCGGTACTTGCACCACCAAATGCGGGGGGAAATGGAGGGGCATCGACTTCAAATCGGCGAGTACCATTATCAAGTGACCCGAAGTACGGGGAAATCCTCTTCGACCCGCCATTATTACTCCACTTTGGTCATGCTCCAGCCCGCTTATCGCTTGAAGGATTTGAGCATTCGAAAGGAGGGGCTGTTTGACAAGGTCAAGGCGGCTTTTGGATGGGACGATATCAATTTCGCCTCCGCAGAATTCAGCCGCACCTTTCACGTCACCGCGCCCGACCGGAACTGGGCCTACGCCTTCGTTCAGCCCCGCACCATGGAGATTTTGTTGCGGACCGATGGGGTCGAGGTCCACATTCGAAGAGGGTGGCTGGTGATTCGCACCGCCAAGGGGATGCGGGTGGAGGAATTGCCCGGTCTTGTCCGCACCGGGTTGGCGTTGATGGCGCAGGTCCCGGATTTTGTCAAAATGGAGCCGAAATGAATGAATTCGGGAGTCTGATCGTATTGTCGTTGGTTTTTGGGGTCCCGCTTTTATGGGCTTTGGGAACCTTCAACGGTCTGGTGCGTTTGCGCAATCACTGCGATGAATCGTGGTCGAACATCGATACGGAATTGCAACGGCGGCATCATTTGATTCCAAATCTCGTGCGAACGGTCCGGGAATATGCGGATCACGAACGGGACGTCCTGCGGCAGGTGACCGAGGCGCGCGAGGTGGCCCATCGACCCGGGAGCGGCACGCGGGAACAGTCCCAACAGGAATCGGAACTGGTTGAAAAGATCGAACGCCTCTTGATGCGGGTAGAGGCGTACCCGGACCTGAAAGCCGACCGGCATTTTCTTGAATTGCAGGAGGAGTTGGTCCGCACCGAGGATCGCATCCAGCACGCGCGGCGGATTTACAACGCCAACGTCCGGGATTTGAACAATCGGATTGAGATCTTCCCCGCCAACTTGATTGCTTCGGCGGGAACATTCCGCAAGCGGGACTATTTCGAGGTCGCCAGCCTGCGGGTGCGGACCGTCCCGTCGGTGCGATGACCTACGGCTGGTTTTTTGAGAAGATGGTAATCGGAGTTGTCAACCCGCTGATCTCCGCGGGGTCCCGCGAATGTGGAGGAAGATGCGAAGTTTTTTTTACCCTGCGGATGCTTCGCCGTCCTGCGGATTGTTTTTGGGCAACAGGTAATTTATTTGTTCGGGAGGGGGCGCATCTCGGAATGGGTGACATCTAAACCGTAGCTGCAACTGTCCCAGTTGCAGAACCTCATATCAAGCGAATATATCAAAGCTGAGGACAGCTTCGACAACGGTGAGTCCGCCCTTTCACCAATGCCGAGATGCGTCCTTCGGGAGGCGGGACAGCAGCTTCGGCTTGACATCCGCCCCTCATTTCACCATGATTCCCTTATGTTTGCCCCCTTCTCAACCCCGAAAACGTCCCGCACCCTCAAAACGCAAAAGCGATTTCCTATGCATAAATCCCTTGTCGCCGTTTTTTTTCTGAGCTTCGCCGCACGTCCGGTCCTGGCGGAGTCACCATCCCCCATCCTCCTGCCCGAGGGCTTGGAACTTGTCGCTGCTGTCGATGCCCCCTTTGGTAATCTCACGGTCACCAATGACCGCCGTATCATCGTCAGCCTGCACCAGCATTTTCAACCCGAACCCCGCGTGGCGGAAATCATCGGCACCGATAAAATCCGTCCGTTTCCGAACGAAGAATGGAACGACCCGGACCAGTCCGATCCCGAGCGACTGGATACGGTTTTGGGGGTGCAATTCGACACCAAGGGTGTCGTCTGGATGCTGGATAACGGCATGCGCTCCGGCATCACCCCGAAACTGGTCGGCTGGCATCTGGACGAAGACCGTCTCTACCAGGTCATTGAAATTCCCGAACCCGTTTCCCATCCCCGCTCTTTCTTCAATGATCTCGCGGTGGATCGTGAAAGCGATCACATTTTCATTGCCGATCCCATGGGGGACCGGTCCGCCTTGGTGGTCGTTGATGTATCGAGCGGAAATGCACGTCGCGTGCTGGAGGGCCATGTGAGCGTGGTTCCCGAAGACATTGACCTGGTCATCAACCAGCGCCCCGCCGAAATTCGCCCGCCGGAGGGCGAACCTTTTCGTCCGCGTGTGGGTGTGAATCCCATCGCTCTGGACGCCGCCAACGAATGGCTGTACTTCGGCCCCATGCACGGCACCGCGATCTACCGCGCCCGGACCCGAGATCTGATCGACGCCAGCCTCTCAGCGGATGAACTGGCCGAACGGGTGGAACGTTTCGGCAACAAGCCCATCAGTGACGGATCTTCTGTAAATAACGCCGGGTACATCTACATCACGGACATCGGCAACAATGCGATCGGGGCCGTGACCCCGCAGGGAAGCTACCGCCAGCTCTTCCAGGACGACAATCTGCTTCTCTGGCCGGATGCCTTCGCCTTCGGTCCGGACAATTTCGTCTACGTCGTCGTCAACCAGCTCCACCTCGGCCCGGTATTAAACGCCGGAAATGATGTGACCGAGCCCCCGTTTCTCATCCTCCGATTCCACGATCCGGAAGGCGGCGTTATCGGCCGCTGATCCCGGTTTATATTCACGTCCACCCGCTACGGACCCGAAGGATGAGGGTTCGAAACATTGCAACAGGTCATTTATTTTACGCATGGCTATGTTGAAAAAATCAGCCGTAATTTTTTGCAAGTAATTTATTTTTTCGCGCCATGTTCCCGAACGCTTACTTTGCAATTGCCGCACGAATCACGGTAGACATAATCCCGCGCCCCATCTTTGTGCTTTTGATGCTCATCTCCTTCGGGGGGCGGACGTATTCCGAGGATTCTGACGAGGTGATTTCATTTTCGCTCCGCCAAGGCTTCGAGGAGGAATTCAGGCAAAATGATCGGGATCATGCTTATCGCGAAACCCTGTACACGCTAACCGCCGATGCGGAGCGGGCTTGGGGATACCGCCACCAATATCGGGTTTTCGAGTTGCCCGACGCCGGTGACGTTTCCCCGGCCACAAACGGGCATGTGCATGCCACCGGCCCCATGTTCCGATTCGCGGCGGCAGGCGCGAAATTCAATCTGCATCCCCTGATCGCCGTTTCCTCCAACGTGATTCGGGAAACCCGTGATGTTTCTTTTCGGGATCTGCAGCTCCATGGCAAGGCCGCATGGGAAACTCCGGGGGGGGGGGACGGTCAATGGACGTGGGGACTGCAAGCCGACAACCGCTTGGGCCGCATCATGGTTTTCCCCCATGTTTCCTGGAACAGCGACTGGGAGGGGCCGGTGCAACTTATATTGGGGTTCCCCGACAGCACCCTTGTTTGGATCCCGGCCCCGGAGTGGACGGTCTCCCTGGATTTAGGGCCGGACGGGGGCGAATGGCGGGTACGCGACGCCGAATTCGAACGCGCGTCCACTTTCCGGCAACGACGCATGCGGCTGGTGGCATCCCTCTTCCGGGACTTCGGACCCCGTGTTTCCCTCGGCGGCGGCGTGGAATACGCCTTCGCCCGACGCTGGGAATACACCCTGGAAAGTGGAGAACGTCAACGGGATTCCCCTCCCGACGCCCCCATGCTGTTCGCGGGGGTACGCGCAAGATTTTGAAGCCCGATGGTCCTTGAAGGAGGAGTGCCGACCGTGTTCCGCCGAAGCGCGTAGCCGCGAAGGAGGATCGCCGTATCGGTTCGATGGGGGCGGGCGAAAGTGTGAGTGGAAAAGCCTGAACGATTGGGCCGTGGGACGCAAAGCGTTCTCACGAGTCTTTGGTTGAGTGCTTCATTTTGTGAAGTTCAGGATCAAGCCTCAACATGAATTTTCCCGAGTAGGATTTTTCAAGAGATTCTCCGCGCTCTACACAAATCTCCAGATCATCGTCGACGGACTCCTCGAATGCTTTTCGCAATTCCTGCACGGATGAACCCTGAAACGTCACAACATCCCGGAGATTGATGACTTCGCCATGAAAAATGTTCGCGTCATCATCAAATCCGACCTGTCCAACATATCCTTTATACTCCATCTTTCTGAATCATTTCGGGTCCCGCAATCGCGGGATCCGAGCCAATACCAGCCCAGTCCGGACGCAGGATCCGCGCAAGCGGAACCTGCGTCCGGGCTGGGTTTGGGGGGAGAAAGAGAGAGTCGCGGGCCGTAGGTCCGAGCCGATCACCCACGGCATGGGTGTCCGGTAATTGGTGCGGACCTACGGCCGGCATCGGTGTTGATTGATTCATAACCCAGCCCATGCAAGGGTCACGCATTCGCGTGACCCTTGCATGGACTGGGCTGATATTGGCTCGGACCTACGGCCCAACTTATATCCAAGATCATCGGGATATCATGTAAAAAGAGTTGTGTATACTCGTCAGGATTTCAACCCCCTCCTTGACAGTTTCATATTTTAACAGTTTTCATTAGCCAACTTCCAAAATCACTTGCGAGGAATTGCGCAGAGCAAAGCGGCGCGCTATTCCTCGTCCAGTGCATCTTCTTGTTCGCCAGTTCTTTCAATCTTGAATGTCTCTTCGGATGATGAGATTTGGATGCTGTCAGTTGCCCATTCCAAGGTAATTGACTTAGGCAATACATCGTCGTATGAGGCCATTTGCAACAACACCGGGCGCAGGTATTTCTCTATGAACGTGCTCATTGAGTCACCAGCTTTGGTTTCTATAAACGCCCACGCATCGTCAGTATGAACGTTCCCACCTGCAGCCTCAAAGGCCGCCGTGAGCTCGGTAAGTCGGTTAGATGATGTTGGGTCAAGTACAATTAGAACAGGGGTCAGGCCCGCAGCCTTACACTCGACAGGGAATGACAATTCCTCTGCGAAGCGACCTTGTCCGCTTGCTGCGATTGAGACTCGAAGTTTGAACTCATAGGCAATTTTGCCATCGACATCGAGACAGTCAATTTGTCGTCCAGCGGATGTCTGTTTACCTTGATCGTTGATTCTTTTGACCGGTGAGTTTCTCGATCCTACTGCAACCCCACCCATGCACGATGCGAGAATGGGCTCGAATAGGTATCCTGTTTCCTGCCCGCTTCGGTTGTCTATGTCAAAAATCCATTTGCGCCATAGCATCCAGTTCCCAAGAAGGTCTGTGGGCATTACGCCATACTCCAATAAACTTCGGGGGCCGATTTGGTCCATAGTGGGCTTGGCTTGTGCAGAGAGAATTCTCTGAAACTTTACCCTTCGCTTGAGGATGGAACACAGATTCGTGAAGTAGAGCCTTGCATCGGCTTCCTCAGCGCACAAATGCGCAAACTCGTTAAGTAGAGCATTAACATCCAAAGAAGACCATCCCTCAGGCAACTCAGGAGGGATTGTTGCCTCATAGAATGTAGGCACCTCATGTGGGGCAGAATAAATCTTGTCTGCGTGGGTGATGCCAAGGTCAGAAGCAGTAATATGCAAGAGCCAAGCAAACTCAGCTTCAGACAGGCAAATTCGACCACTCCCTTGCCCCAGTACTCTTGTCTTTGCAAAGTGGCTTTTTAGTTCAGTTGAAATCATGACGTGATGTACCTCCGTGTTTTTTCAAATAGCTCAAGCTGCTTCTCCTCATCATCAATAAGCTCCTTGAGAAGTAGTTCGGTTCTTCTTAATGCGGGACTCATTCCATTTGACTGCGTTAAAGTAAATTCAAGGTGGGGGCGCTTGGGTGTGTAGACAACGGAAAAGCCAAACGCCTCTTTAATGTGTCGGCCAATCTGTTCCGCAAGAAGAGGGGGAACCGCATTAGCAATCTGCTGGAGGGCTGCGGAGGTAGCCCCAGAGAATCGGAAGTCATCAGGAAAAGTCTGAAGACGCGCACATTCACGAAGAGACAGTGTCCGGTGCTCTCTCGGATGAACAAATTCGCGCATGGCAGCTCCAGTAATCGTAAGCGCTGGCTCATCAGGGAATAGTCGCTTGATTCCCGACGGAGCGCCGCCACGCTGTTCGGTAGGAGTGCCGTCGCAAACACGTCTGTTTGCGCGACGCTTAAAGGACGCATGTTGCATCTCGACAGGCAAGTCCTTCATGGACTGGCCAGGCTCAAGCATCTCTATGCGTGATTGTTGTTCAGCTCCTTGGGAAAGAAAGAAGTGTTGTGTCACCTGTAACGTGTTTGACCGCATGAACTCCTGCAATTCGTTCTGAGCGGGGGTTGCATACTCTAGCATTGCGGAGGCGTCAGTAGTGGCACCCGGTAGGTCAGATGTTGCTTGCTCAAACGTAGCCTCTGACTTCCTGAAAATGGCACCACTCACGTTATGACTGGCAGGAGGGAACTTGAAAATGTGGCCGAGTCGATTTCCCACCAGCACAACACGTTTGCGTCGTTGTGGAATGCCGTAGGCGTGGGCATACAATTTCTCCAGAGAGACGTTATACCCGAGTGACAGCATCGCCTTTACACACTCGCAAATGTATTGGCCTTTCCACGCCGTGAGGAGACCTTCAACATTCTCCATTAGGAACCACTTAGGACGCACTGCGTCCAGAATGCGAACATATTCAGAGAGCAGTTTGTTCCTGGGGTCATCCCAAAACTGCGGACCTGCACTGCTAAAACCTTGGCAAGGAGGACCACCAAGCAGAATGTCGACGTTGCCGGGCAAAGTTGTTGGGTGAAGATCTCGAATGTCGCCCTCAAAAACATTCGTGGCGGGGAAATAAGCAGAATATGAGGTCAGCGCGTCATGATTGATGTCTGTAGCGAAAGCGACATCATATCCGGCTCTCTTGAAGCCGAGCGAGAGGCCTCCCGCACCGCAGAAAAGAGCTATTGCTTTCGGTTTATTCATTCTTTTTTTTCATGGCGAACCTTATATTGAATTGCAGTGGTTTTTTGTATTGTTTACGGCTTTGGAGCGCTATCTTGCAAGTTTTTCCCAAAAAATACATTTGACGGTGTAGGAACTGCCGGGGCATTCGGATGTGAAAACGACGATGATTTATTCCCAGGTGCTTAACAAAGGTCCGCTGGGGGCGGTGAGTCCGTTGGATACACTGTAAACATCAACACGCCGTTGAAAACGGGGATCTGAAATTCAGGCTCACACCCCGGGCCATTTCATGGAGAAGCGGTCGCGGCAGCGGACGTAGCCGTCGGGGCCTTGCATGCGGCCGATGACGGGAAAGGCTTCCGGGTTGAGATATTTGGTTTCGGGATCGAGGATGCCGTCGCGAACGGTGATGTTGCCGGCGATGCCGATGATGATGCGGTTTCCGCCGATTTTTTGGATCTCGTGGAGTTTGCATTCCAGGGAAACCGGCGCTTCGGCGATGCGGGGGGTGCGCAGGTTCAGGGTGGGCGCGGTGGTGCAGCCGTTGTGATTCAACTCGGATTCGCCATAGGGGTGGGCGGCGGCGCTGAGGTTCATGGCTTCGGCCACTTGTTCGTCCACGAGGTTGATGACGTATTCTTTTTCGCGCTGGATATTGCGGACGGTGTCCTTGGGAATGCCGGGGCCTTTGTTGCCGGCTCCGAAGATGACCAGGGGCGGGGCGCTGCCGAAGACGTTGAAAAAGCTGAAGGGGGCCAGGTTGATGCCGCCGTCTTCGTTGAGGGTGCTGACCCAGGCGATGGGACGGGGGGTGATCAGGGCGGTGAGCACTTTGTAGGCGATGGGGTTGTCTTTTCCGGCCAAGTCGAGGTTCATGTTGTTCCTATGCGCTGGTTTCCGGGAATCGGAAGGTGGGGTTTCAATGTTTCCGAAGGCCGGAAGCGTTTTTTCAGAGGCTTCCGACGCTCGGAAAGGGGAGGAGAGGGGGGACGGCTTATCGCCCGAACACGGCTTTGTAGGCGGCGAGGTATTCGGAGCAGGACCAGGCCTGGTGGGCCTTGCCCATGGGTTTTCCGGTTTGGCCGTGGACCCATTCGTTGAATTCCCACTCGCCGGAGATGCCCTTTTGGTTGACTTCGGCGAGGCGATGGAGTTCCTGGCGGGCGAGGTCGGTGAGGCCGAGGCGGTGAATGAAGCGGACCCAGAAGCCGCCCACGAAGGGCCAGATGCCGCCGTTGTGGTAGTGGTGGGGGAGGTTGAGAAGGTTGACGGTGTAATAGTCTTTCCACATGGGATCGCCGGCGGTGACCACGGGGTAGAGGTTGGCGGCGGGGAAGGGGTCGTTGACCCCCACGCCCCACATGAAGCGGAAGGCGATCTGGGCGCGTTCGTGGTCGAGCACGTTGAAGAGAAAGGCCATGGCGTTGCCGAGCACGTCGCAGCGCCAGTCGAAGTTGAAGGGGGTGACCTGGGCGACGAGGTAGTTGGTGTCGCCGAGGGAGAACTGGGTGTCGGCGAAGGAGACGGGGTCGGTGCGGTCGTGGGGATTGGTGGCGGGCCAGAAATTGGAGAGAATGGCGGCGCGGATGACGCCGGACCAGCGGAGGTAATCGCCGGCTTTCTGTTCGTCGCCGATCATTTCCATGAGGCGTCCGTAACAGACGTTGGCGCGGTACCAGAGGACTTCGTCGTAGAGAACGTTGTAGCTGCGGCCGAACAGGTCGGTCCAGTCGCCGGCCTCGGGAATTTCCAGGAGTCCGTCGTTGTTGCTGTCGTGGGCGCTGAGCCAGTTCATGGCGTGCTGGAGGATGCCTTTGTAGTGGCGGAGCAGGTCCAGCTCGCGGGTTTCGCGGATGAATTCGTAGAAGGCGATGATGACCCAGAGTCCGCTGTCGATGGAGCAGATGCCGCCGACGCCGGAGTAGTCGGGTTCGCGGGTTTCGACTTGGACGTTGGCGGGAATTTGCCCGTTGGGGGAAATGTGGTCCAGCAGGGTCATGAGGGTGTTGCGCTGGGCGTCGCGCAGGGTTTGGTCGTCCAAATGCAGGCTGCCGACGATGGTGACGGCGCCGTCGCGGCCCCAAACGCTGTGGTAATTGGAATCGGTGCCGCGGGTGGCGTTGTCGAGAATGGAGCAGGCGGTGAAGCCCATGGGGGTGACGCATCGGTGGAGGCCCTCGATGGCTTTGTCGCGGGCGAGGCGGAGGTAGGCGTCCTCGTCCTCGTCTTCCGGGACCATTTCCTCGGCTTCTTCGCGGATGATTTGTTGCAGGGGGGCTTCGAAGGATTCGGTGGCCGGGCCGGTTTCGGGATGGAGGTTGTAGCTCTCCAGGACGCCGAAGTGAACCAGGCCTTCCAAGACGCCTTCGGCGGCCACGCCATTGGCCTGATACACGCTGCCGGTGACGGTGCCATGCACGGTGGCCTCCATGAGTTCGGGCTGGGCGTTTTCCACGACGATGCCGCGCACGCCGGGCAGGGTGAACATGGCCGCGTCGTTGCCGGAATCGCCGGCGGCGAGGACTTCGGCGAGGGGGATTTGCAAATAGTCGGCAAACCAACGGAGGGCGTTGCCTTTGTTGGCATGGTGGGGGAGGATGTCCAAATCCCGGTTGCTGGAATAGACCACGGTGACGGTCAAGCCCGCTTCGGCCAGTTCGTGGCGCAGGGTGTTGAGCTTGTCTTCGCCGGCGTCCTCCCAATAAAAACTGCATTTGAAGGGCGTTTGGAAGCGTTTGGGCTGTTCCCGAAGGGGGAAATGCCGGGCGATGTCATGGACTTTTTCGCGGTTCCATCCGTCTTCCAAAATCTCGTTGAAGGCTTTGATTTGTTTTTTGTTTTTGGGGTCGTGGATTTCCGTGCCCACCCCGCAAATCAAATAGTCGGGCACCGGGAGTCCGGTGGATTTGATGACCGATTGCGCGTCTTTGAGGAGACGTCCGGTGGAGTAGGCGAGGACCGGGCGGTTCGCTTCGTCGGCTTTTTTCCATGCGCAGGCGAAGGCGGAGACGCATTCGGGGTTGCCGAGCAGGGTGCCGTCGATGTCGGAGACAAACAATTTCACGGGGTTCATGCGCACACTCCTCAATGTTCCAGCAGCAGGGAGCTGCCGCGTCGTTCGACTTCGCTGATGAGTTGCTGTGCGATCCCGGTCCAGGTAAAGCGGCTGCGCACTTTGATGGCGCCGTGGTGGCTGAGGGCGCGGCGGATGGGTTTGTAGCGGAGAACCTTGAGGATGCTGTAGCCGTAGTCATACTTGTCGAGGCTGTCCGCGTAAATGGCGTCGGAACCGTAGACCATGGTGCGGTAGAGGCCGCCGCGGGTGGTGATGACGCTGGGGGTGCCGCAGGCCATGGCCTCCACGGCGGTCATCCCGAAAGGTTCGTAACGGCTGGGCAGGCAAAACACGTCGGCGGCCTGATAATAGGCGGGCATTTCCTCGTCGGGAATGGAACCGGTGATGGTGACGCGGTCTTGCAGACCGTGTTCATTCACTTTTTTGAAAAGCTCGGCGAGGATGGGATCCTCGGTGGTGGAGTCGGTTTCCGTGCCCACGGCGAGACGCAAATGGGCCTCGGGGGCATGTTCGGCGGCGATGGCGAAGGCGTCGATGAGCAGATCGAAGCCCTTGTTGTGGCTCAGCCGTCCGAGTGAAGCGACCACTTTGCCTTCATAGCCGAATTCCTGGCGAATGTTTTCACGGGTGGCCTCGCTGACGGGGAAGAAGCGGTTGTCGTCGTAGCCGGGCGGAATCATGCGCAATTTGTCTTTGTTGACGTGGTGCTTTTGCAGAAAAACGTCCACCTGAATGGGGGAGGTGGCGATGAGCAAATCGCATTCGCGATAGAGGATGTTCTCGTGATGGATGCGGCGGCTGAAATTGTAAACCTGGTCCATTTTTTCCGGAGACAGGTCGGAGTCTTTCTCCATCTGTTCTTTTTTCCAGATGCCCACGGAGTGGGGGGTATGGATATGGGGAACCTGCAACTTCAGGGCCAGGTGCGAGCCCGCGAGCCCGGCATCCCAATAATGGCTGTTGATGAAGTCGTAGGTCAAATTTTCCCGGTTGATGAAGCGGAGCGCGTTTTCGCCCCATTCCGGGAGTTTTTTGTAGAGGTATTCCTTGGGGAGGAAGTCGGAGCCGCCGCAGGGCATGCGCAGGATGCGCACGTCTTCTTCCACCTCTTCGATTTCCGGTTGGTCTTCGAAGCGCCGGGTCCAAATATCCACCGCATAGCCCAATTGGGCCAATTTCTTGGATAGTTCGAGGACGTACACGACCTGGCCCCCGGTGTCGGGATTGCCCAGCGGCGGGTTCGCGGCCACGTATCCGTGGGTGGAAATCATCATGATGCGGCTCTTCGGCGGCGCCTTGCGGCGCACGTGTTGTTGCATCTGCGGATGGGGCAAGTCTTCGGGAGTATTTGTTTCGCTCATAGTCATTCTTTTGTAAACCATTGTGGTACAGAATCAAGAAAAAGCCGGGGATTAATCTGAAAGCCCGGCGGTACATGTGGTTTTGGTTTTATGCGGAAAATCATTTGCAGTCCTCCCGCCCGCCCTTAGTGTGATGGCTTTCGCCCCTCCCGCGCGTTTTGATTCGCCCCCATTTGAAAAGCATTCCATGAAAACACATATCTCCGAATTTTGTACTGAATTCAGTGAAACCCTGATGCCGTTGGCGGAAGCTCTGTCGGATACGGTCGCACAATTGGAGGCGATCGGGGATCCTTCCCTGGAGAGCATGCGTTCCGCCTTTGCCAATGATTCGCACCGCCTGGAGTCTCTGGTCAACAAGGTGCAGGGCCAGGAGGCCTACGTCTTGCTCTTCGGTCCGTTGAAAAGCGGAAAATCGACGCTGATGAATGCGATCAGCGCCAGTTATGTGAGCGAGGTCACCAGTCTGCCGGCCTATCCGTGCATGGTCAATTTGAAATACGGCCCCGAACCCAAATATTCCGTGATTCGTTACAGTGGCAAAAAGGAAACGCTGGCCTCCCCCGAGGATCTGAAAACCCTCCTGGAACAAAGCCACCGCACCTTGTCGGAACGGGTGCGGGCCATCGAGGATTTCGGGGAAACCTTTGATCCCGACGTGCATTTGCCCTCCGCCATCCGCCGGGTGCAGGTGGAACTGCCGGCGGAAAATTTGCGCGAATCGGGCACGGTGCTGGTGGACACGCCCGGACTCTACAGCAAAATGAAATTCGGTTATGACGCCATGTCGCGGGAGTTTCGCGACAGCGCCGCGTCGGCGGTGTTCGTGGTGAAAACCGACAATCTCTTTTTGGAGCAGGTGTTTGATGATTTCAACGATTTGCTGGATCAGTTCAGCCGCGTCTTCGTGGTGGTGAACATTGATGCCGGGAAGCGGGACTTGTCGCCGGACGGCACCTTGTCCCAGAGTCTGGAGAGCAGCGATCCGGGGGCGATTGTGAAAGCCTTCGAGTCGCTCACCATGAGCGCCCCCCTGCGTCACGCCGCCGAAAGCGGGCGGTTGCACATTTATCCGGTGGACCTCTGCAGCGCGGCCGCGCGCCGTCTGGCCAATGGCGCCGCGCCCGCGCCCGTTGAAGTCGGGGAGGGCGAGGATGACTTTGATCAATTTCTGCGGGACTTGCTGAGCTATCTCAACAGCACCGACTACTTGTTGGAATTCATGGCGGATACCATCCGGCAGTCGGAGAAACTGTCCAAAAACATTGCCGGACAATGTGAAGGGGAGCGCGCTGCGGCCTTCGACCGGGCCCTGGCGGCCACCCGGGAGGAGCAGGCGAAACTTCAGCGCGCCCACGAGGCCGTGAACTTGCTGGGCAACCGCCCTTGGGCAAAACGCCATGCGGAAATGATCCGGCATCAAATGGACGCCTTGCGAAAACAGCAGGACGAAGCCCGGGAGCGTTTTCGGGTGCGCACCCAAGAAGAGATCGACGCCTGGTTTGACAGTGACGAAAGCATTGCCCAACTGCGGGAGCGGCGTTTGGCCGTCCCCAGCCGGCAACTGATCGAAACACAGGAGAAGGAAGTCGAGGCCAAATTCGCGGCTCTGGGCAAGACCCCGCAGACCGGGCTGAAGCTCGACGCGGAGGAGGAAGCCGCCCTGAACCTTCTCGGGATTCGACTGGAGGAGATCGCCGGGCGCACGCTGCAAGCGCTGCCGAAATCATCCGGCGGCGGGGCATCGCCGATTCTTCCATTGGAACAGATTCCCGTTCGCCGCAGTTTGGCCGACAAACTGTTTTTCCGTTCCGTCGGAAAACGCCGCCGGAAGCTTTTTGGCGAAGACGAAGATCTTTCCGCCGAATTCCCGAAAAAAGCCAAGGAAAAGAAACTGGGCCGCAACGCCCGGGAAGAACTGCTGGACCGGGCCATGGAAACCCTGGACGCGCAACTGGCGCCGCTGCACAAAGCCTGGCGTCGGAAAGGGGAGGCGGATTTCCCCCAAGCCCTCGCCAAATCCATGGAAAACGAATTGGCCGGGAAAGAACGCGAGTTGTCCCGCAAGCGCAAGGAGCAGACCGAAAAAGCCCAAAAGCTCCACGAGGTGCAATCCACCTTTGCCCGCTTGTCCAAGGTGGTGGACAAAGTGATCGGGGAGGTCAATCAACTGCAGGAAAAACATGGGCCCGCAATTCAGCAGATGACCGGAAGCGAAGCGCCGGCATCCTGATGCCTAGCAAATTACCTGTTGCAATTTTACAAGGCATCGCCACTCTGGCAATGCCTCACCCGGCATTTCGACACCTTTCAGGCGGTGTATGAAGAGCGGTATCAGTCCCGCCACGGCTTTCTGCGGCCCATCATCCCGGAGGTGGTGAACAAGTTCATGGACTGCGGCGATCTGGAGCGCGGCTTCGCCCGCATCCGCTGTGACCACTGCCAGAAAGACCACCT